>JBGTNB010000311.1:0-3026 GCA_041743285.1 Gemmatimonadaceae bacterium | reverse complement strand
GGCCGGAGGCGCCGTCATTGGGCGGCCGCGGCGCTCGCGCTGCTGGCACCGGTCATCAGCGCTCCGAGCTTCTCGGTAGTCGCTTCGGCTCGGGGAAGAATCGCTACGAATGCACCGCGATACATCACCGCTATGCGATCGGCGAGAGCCAGCACCTCGGCGAGCTCGGCCGACACCAGCAGAACCGCCTTTCCTGCCTCGCTCGCCGCCCGCAGTTGACCGTGAATGAACTCGATCGCACCTACGTCGACGCCGCGCG
Organism: Gemmatimonadaceae bacterium; assembly: GCA_041743285.1. Lineage (GTDB taxonomy): Bacteria > Gemmatimonadota > Gemmatimonadetes > Gemmatimonadales > Gemmatimonadaceae > JALZIF01. The sequence continues at coordinate 2,767 of JBGTNB010000311.1, read as the reverse complement.
TGGGCTGTGCCGCGAGGAGTACGCTGTAATCCCGCCCCATCTCGCGCGCTATTACGATCTTCTGCTGGTTGCCACCGGAGAGAGTACGTGCCGGGCGATTGGCGTCAGGCGGGCGGATATCGAACGTTTTCACCTGCCGGCCCGCTTGATCGGACACCGCAGTGCGGTCGATCTGGCCGGCGCGCGTGTACCGGTGCTGAAGTCCGAGGACGAGATTGTCGCCAACGGGAAAATCGAGTACCAATCCGCGTCGCTGCCGGTCTTCGGGAATGTGCGCCAAACCAGCGTCGGTTCGTTGGCGAACCGGCGCGCGCGTTATGTCTCGATTTCCGAGTAGCACCGTGCCTGACGACACTTCGCGCAACCCGGCCAGAGCTTCGATCAACTCGGTCTGTCCGTTACCCTCTACTCCGGCTACGCCGAGTATCTCGCCTGGCGCGATGGCAAACGTGACCCCATCGACCGCTCTTTGGTTGCGTGAGGAACCGACGACCAGATTCTGAACCTCCAGCGCATGCCCGGCTCCCTTCGCCGCGCCGGTCTCCCCCGCTTCCCGCTTCCCGCTTCCCGCTTCCCGCCGGTGCGCCAGAACGACGTCGCGTCCAACCATCGCGCGGGCGATCTCGGCCGGGGTCGTTTCTGCGGTCGCCAGCCGGGCGGTAGTCTCGCCGTGGCGCATGACCGTGATGCGCTGGGAAATGGCCATGACCTCGTCGAGCTTGTGCGTGATGAGGATGGTTGTCGCGCCGTCATCACGCAGGCGGCGCAGCACCCGCCAAAGCTCGTCGACTTCGGGGGGAGACAGAACCGCCGTCGGCTCGTCGAGCACCAGTACGCGGGCGCCGCGGATCAGCGTCTTGAGAATCTCCACCCGTTGCGCCTCGCCTACCGACAGTTCCGAGATACGCCGCCGCGGATCGACCGCCAGCCCGAACTGTTTGCCGAGCGCGATTACTTCCTCCTGGGCGAGAGCCATGTCGATCGCTGCATAACGCCGAGGCTCCCGGCCGAGGACGACGTTCTCGGTAACGGTGAGGGTTGGTACGAGCATGAAGTGCTGGTGCACCATGCCGACTCCGGCGGCGATTGCCTGGCGAGTGCTCCAGCCGGTGACATCCCGCCCTTCCACGGTAACCGTGCCGGCATCGGGCTCGTGCAGGCCGGTCAGCACGTGCATCAGCGTCGATTTGCCGGCACCATTCTCACCGACGATCGCGTGGATCTCGCCCGGCGAAACCTCCAGCTCCGCTCCGCGGTTAGCCGCAACCGCCCCGAACCGCTTGACGATTCCGGACATGCGAACGGCAACAGGCGCTATTTGCTCCGGGCTGGACTGGGGAACCGTCATCGGGTGGAAGGCACGCTGATGTGGCCGGCGATGACGGAATCGCGCATCTGCTCCACGCGCTCGCGGACACGATCGGGAATCAGGTCGCGATTGTTCTCGTCGTAGACGTAACCGACGCCTTCCTCGGCCAGACCGTAGCTGTAGATGCCTCCGGCGAACGTACCTTCGTTGACACGCCTAACGGCATCGAACACCACCGCATCCACTTCCTTCACCATCGATGTAAGGATGTGTCCTGGAGCGGAATCGTACTGGTCGGAATCCACGCCGATCGCCAGCTTGCCCGACTGCCGGGCGGCCTCGAACACTCCGAGCCCGGTGGAGCCTGACGCGTGAAAGATCACGTTCACTCCCGAACCGTACTGACTGAGCGCCAGTTCCTTCCCCTTGCCGGGGTTTCGGAATGCATCGGGCGTGACGCCCGCGTACTGCGCCACCACCTCGCAATCGGGGCACACGTGCCTTACGCCGGCACGGTAGCCGGCCTCGAACTTGTGGATGAGCGGGATGTCCATTCCACCAACGAAGCCCACGCGTCTGGAGCCACCGGCGAGCGCGGCAATGGCTCCGACTAGAAAAGAGCCCTCCTCTTCCCGAAAGCGCAGCGCAGCCAGGTTCGCCGGCGGCTGAACCACGTTCCCCTGGTCGTCAACTGTGAGCGCGTAGTCCACCCCGGCAAATGGAATCGCCGGGTACTCCCTGGCGAGCTGAGTCAGGTCGTCGGTGAAGATGAACCCGATTCCGGCGACCAGATCCATTCCCTGGGCCGCGAGCAGACGAAGGCCCGCTTCCCGGTCGGAGCCGTCGCCCGGTTCGATGAACCGCACCGCCGCCCCCAATTCCCGCTCCGCCCGCTCCGCGCCGAGGTAGGCAGCATCGTTGAAGGACTTGTCACCTCGCCCGCCAACGTCGAAGACGATGCCCACGGCAAGCCGGTCGTCGGCCTCCTGGCTGACAGCGCCCTCCGGGCGCACGAACAGAAGCGCAATGTGCGCGGCGAGCAGCAGCGCGGTTGCAATGAGAAGTTTTCGCATCGACGGCAAAGGTCTCGCGCGCGGAGGAATATGGGAAGTAGCGCGCGGTAGGGACAGGAATCGGGAATTGGGAATGGGGACTCGAAAGTTGGGAACTGGGAATTGGGATTTGGAATCGGGAGCCTGTTTGTCAACTGGCTCTTCGGTCCGCGCCATCGTACTCTTCGCCGTCCCCATGGCCACTCGAATTCGGACCCGGTTCCTCGTCATCGGCAGCGGAGTCGCCGGGCTGCATACAGCCTGGCGCGCCTCCGGGTCCGACGACGTGATCGTGCTCACCAAGCGGTCGCTGTTCGACAGCGCCACCGCCTACGCACAGGGCGGCATTGCCGCCGCGTTAGGTGCCGGTGACTCGCCGGAGCTGCACTGGCGGGACACGCTCGCC
>JBGTNB010000310.1:0-5458 GCA_041743285.1 Gemmatimonadaceae bacterium | reverse complement strand
AGGTTGGTTACGTAGCCTTGGTGATGCTTGGTGTGATGGATCTCCATCGTCCTGGCATCAATGTGCGGCTCGAGCGCGCCGTAGTCGTACGGCAGCGGCGGAAGCGTGTGCGCCATGTCGGTCTCTCCTCCCAGTCCCAGTGTATACCGGAATCTTAGTCGCTTTGACCGGGAGGTCCTAGTCTGATGCGTATCCGCCGCTAGTGTGCGACGAATTTGATGACGTAGAATCCGAGTCCGAGCAGCACCACGAACGCTATCGTGAGGAGATTGAAATACTTGTCGATGAACGTCTTTACGCGAGGGCCTATCGCATAGATGAGCCCGGCGACGAGAAAGAAGCGCAATGCACGGCTCACCAGCGAGACGAGCACGAACGGCACGAACGGCACCGCGAACGCGCCGCCGGCGATAGTGAAGACCTTGTATGGTATCGGAGTGAAGCCGGCAGTCCCCAGCGCGAGCACCAGATTGTCGCGATAAAGCTGTCCCACCTCATCGAACTTTCCTGTGGCGTTATAGAATTCGAGCACCGGACGCCCGATCTGTTCGAAGAGGGAGAAGCCGATGTAGTAGCCGATCATGCCGCCGACCACCGAGCCAATCGTGCAGACGAAGGCGAACCACATCGCTCGCTTGGGCTTGCCGATCGCAAGGGCGATGAGCAGCACGTCCGGAGGGATGGGGAAGAACGATGACTCGGCGACTGAGAGGAAAAAGAGCGCCCACGTTCCGCCTGGACGGTCGGCCCACGAAAGCGTCCAATCGTAGAGCCGCCGCACGGGCCCACGCCGGAGCACGGTGGGTGTAGTTGGAGTTTCGAGACTCGTCATGCGCTGTATGTGATGAAGGCGCGCAATGCGCGCCGGCGGTGATCCAACCTAATGGACGATCGAAGCTACCGGGAAGTCTCCTCCGTCGGTGGTGAACAGCCGATCGGCGCGCAACAAAGTCGTTCCACTGGCCGGTGCTGCTTCAACTTCACCGGTTCCCTTTCCCCAGTCGGTGCAGGGGCGCTTTATGTTGTGTCGGTGCTCACGCTCTGGACGAGGAGCGCCTCACGTACCAACTTCTTCGCGTTCACGAGCGCATCGCGCAGCCGTTACATGCCCATTCGCGAATTCGTGCATGGTGCGCCCCTCTCCGGAGTTGATCGCCGGTTGGGGCTCCAAACCCGTGATGGCGCGGTATGGGAGTTGCCATAGGTTGGAGGCGTAGACGGGGCCACTCACTCAACCGCGAGGCTAACATGCTGTGGACGATCGCAATCATTCTCCTTATCGCATGGCTGCTCGGCGCGTTCGTATTTCCGGTTGCCGGTGGATTGATTCACCTGCTGCTGGTCATCGCTATCGTCGTAGTGCTGTTCCGCGTCATCAGCGGACGGCGTCCAGTCGTCTAGCAGTTGATCTGCCGCGGCGGGCCGGGTCGCGATGAGTCGCGACTCGGCGCCGCTGTCGGTTTTTGTAGTAACACATACGCACTGGGATCGGGAGTGGTATCACTCCGCGTCCCGATTTCGCCAGCGGCTCATTCCACTGGTCGATGAGCTCCTGGCCTCGCCTGACGAGCCTCCGTTCCTGCTCGACGGCCAGGCCATCCTTCTGGAAGACTATCTCGCGATCAATTCCGCCGCTCGCGAGCCGCTGACACAGGCGCTGTTGCGCGGACGCATCGAAGCGGGGCCATGGTACGTACTGGCCGATGAGCTGATTCCCGGCGGCGAGGCTCTGATCCGGAATCTGTTGGCCGGACGCCGGGTGCTGAGCGATCTCGGTGGGGCGACAGCTCCAGCGGTGCTCTATTCGCCCGACGCATTTGGGCATCCCGCTTCGCTTCCGATTCTCGCCGAGGGCTTCGGGATACCGCTCGCTGTGCTGTGGCGCGGATTGGGAGGAATCGAATGGCCAAGCGGCGACAGCTTTCGGTGGATAGCGGCCGATGGATCCTCGGTCCTGGTGCATCATCTTCCACCCTCAGGGTACGAGTTCGCGTCGAATCTGCCGTCGGACCCCGGATCCGCCCGGCGACGCTGGGCGGAGGTGGAGCGTACGCTGGTTCCGCGCGCGCGGCTTGGTGCGCTGCTGCTGTTGAACGGTGCGGATCACCATGCTCCACAGAAGGATCTGAAGCAGGCGATCGACCTGCTGGCGGATGCTGCCTCTCCGCACCAAGTCGAACGCACCGGACTCCGAGCGGCTGCACAGTCGCTGGTCGAACGCGCTGGCGGAGCTGTACTTCCTCGGATCACGGGCGAGCTGCGCTCGTCGTTCGGATACACTTGGTCGCTGCAGGGAACGTTTGCGGTTCGTGCTCCGCTAAAGCGGCGCGCCGTGCGCCTCGAGCGCGAGATGGTGCGAGATGTAGAGCCATGGCTCGCGCTGGCGCGAAGATCTTCCGGCGTGCCGCCGCTGACTCTGGAGCAGGCGGCATGGAAAACCCTTCTGCGATGTCATCCCCACGATACGCTTTGCGGCTGCAGCGTCGACCCGGTAGCGCGGGCGATGGCGGCGCGGCTCGAATCCGCTGAGGACCAGGCACGTGGACTTCGCGCCGACTCGATTGGCGCACTGCTCGGTCACGATCCGGACGAGTCGATCGGCAATACACCCGACTGGCGGCCATCGGTCGTGGTGCGGAATCGTGCTCCGCGCCCGCGGAGCGGCATTGCCGAGCTGGAGCTCCTGAGCTTTGTACGCGACGTAGCGGTCGGACCAGATTCGGCATTCTCCCAGCCTCTCGAAACGCCTGACGAGACGCTGCTCATCGACGGCGGCCGAATCCGCTACCAAATGCTCGAAGAAAGCCGGAGGCACGACCGGTTGGAGCCCCGGCGACGATATCCAGACAACGACCTGGTTCGGGCGCAACGCGTGGTTGCATGGCTGCCCGATGTGAGTGGCTATGGCACTGTGACTTATCCGATTTCACCGGGAACCGGCGCCGCGCCTGACGGGCACGTGCGCGTCGGAGCGTCGCCGGATGGAGGCGTCTGGCTGGAGAACGGTTTTCTGCGAGTGATGCATGAACCGACCGGTGAGCTTTCACTTTCTGGAAACAACGGATCGCTCCAGCTCCAGGGATTCATTGAGCTCGAGGATGTGGGAGATGCGGGAGACACGTACACGCCATCGCTCATCGAGCCTGTGATCCGCGCGGTGGCGACACACCGGGCGAGGCTGATTCACAGCGGTCCTCTGCGTGGTGAGATCGAGGCCGAATTCCACCTTGCGATCCCGGATCGGAGTTCGCGACAAGGTCGCGCCGCAACGACGGTCAGCATGACGGTGAGACTTTCGCTGGTGATCGACGCCGGCGCCCGCTTTCTGCGGGTGCGCGCTGCCTGTGACAACGCCGCGCGGGATCACCGGCTCCGCATTGTATTTGCTACCGGCGTGAGGGAAGGAGGTGTATATGCCGACGCCGCGTTCGGCCCGGTCGCCCGAGGCCCGCAGCCACTGCCGCCTTACGATGGCGGACGGGAACTCGCGCTCCCCACTGCTCCAATGCACCGCTACGTTACCTGCTCAGATGATCGCTCGAGCATGACCATCTTCGCCAACGGCGCAACCGAGTACGAAGTCCTGAACGACGGTCGGTTGGCCATCACGCTGTTCCGGGCGGTTGGCGAGCTGTCCCGGGCCGATCTTCCCGAGCGTCCCGGCCACGCCGGCTGGCCCTCGCCAACGCCTGAGGCCCAGTGCCTGGGTCCCATCGTGAGCGAGATGGCATGTCTGCCGCATGGCCCGCGCACAGATCAGGTCATCCATGAAATCGAACAGAGCGCCGACGATGCCCTTTTCCCCCTGACTGGCGAGACGATTCGCGCGCTTCTCGCAGTTCCTGCAGCGACAACTGGAATTGACCTCGATGGGGTGGGGCTGGCGTTTGGCGCCTGCAAGCGCAGCGAGGATGATGAGTGGATGGTGCTCCGGTGCTCGAATCTTCTCGATCGCGATGTGGGAGGCAGCTGGCGGGTGGATCGCGAGATGCGTGAGGCGCGGCTGTCCCGACTCGACGAGAGCCCGGGCGCGGTGCTTCCGATACTCGACGGAAGGGTTGAATTCGTGGCCGGCCCGCGCGCGGTGGTGACCGTGCTCGTGCGTTAGGCGCGGTCGCCGATCGTCACCGGCCGCTCGCCGGAGAGCACGTCGCGAAGCGCGTCGCCGAGCAGGGTACAGCAGAGCACCGTACCAATGATCGCCAGGCCCGGCGCCAGCGCCACCCACGGCGCGATGACTATCAGATCTCGGCCATCGGCGATCATGTTCCCCCAGCTCGGCTGCGGCGGCTGCACTCCCAGTCCGAGGAACGACAACCCGCTCTCCAGCAGAATTGCGCTGCCCACGCCAAGCGTGATGGCCACGACCGCCGACCCCATGGCGTTAGGCAGGACATGGCGCCAGAGCACCCGCCGCCCCGGTGCACCGAGCGCCACGGCCGCCTCCACGTAAGGCGAGGCGCGCGCGCCCAGAACATCGGCCCGTACCAGCCGCGCAACTCCCATCCAGCCGGTAAAGACGAGAACTGCAACGACAGTGGTCGTGCCGGGGTCCCAGAGTGCGGCACAAACGAGCAACAGCACCAGCCGCGGGATGGCGAGCAGGGCATCGGCCACTGCCATCGTCAGGCGATCGGCGGCGCCGCCGCTCCACGCCGCCAGCGCGCCCAGCCCGATTCCTACGCCCCCCGCCAACAGGCTCCCGGCGATACCGACCAGAAGCGACAGCCGTGCTGCCAGCATCATTCGAACGAAGATGTCGCGCCCGAACTTGTCGGTGCCGAGGAGGTGCCAGTCCCCCATTTTATCATGACCAAATGGCGGCACCAGCCGACGTTCCAGCACATCGCCGATCGTTCTAGGATCGGTAGGGGCCAGCTCCGGCACGATCAGCGCGCCGAGAGCAAGCGCACCTAGTGCGAACAACGACAGGCGCGTGACGGAGCCGAGTCGCCTCACGTGCGCCGCCGGGGATCGAGCAATGGCAGCGCGAGATCGGCGATGAGATTCGCACCAATGACGAGCGCCGCGTAAAGCGCCGTCGCGCCAAGGACCACCGGATAATCACGTGACGCGATCGCGGAAAGCATTACGCGTCCCATCCCCGGCCAGGCGAACACGCTCTCCACGAACACCGATCCTGCCAGAATCCCCGGCACCGAGAGCGCGAGCAGCACGATGAGCGGCGGCATTGCATTGGCGAGGACGTGGCGAAAATAGATCCGTCGCTTCGCAACGCCCTTAGCCGCTGCAGCGCGAACCCACAGCGCGCTCAACACATCCGCCACCGCCGTGCGTGCATATCGCGCCACACCGGCGGCGCCCACCAGGGAGAGCGTGGCGACGGGGAGTATCGCGTGGCGCGCAACATCCACCCACGCGGCCAAGCCGCCCGCCGTTGCCGCCGGATCGCGCACTCCGAACGCGGGTAGTCGCAAGGCGGGGGGAAATCCCCACC
>JBGTNB010000309.1:0-1774 GCA_041743285.1 Gemmatimonadaceae bacterium | reverse complement strand
GACGAGCGGCGCGGCCTGATCATGCTCCAGATCGACGCCCTCGCGCACGCCGACCTCCGGCGCGCGCTCGAGATGGGCTACTGCCCCACGATCGCGCGACTTCTGCACAGGGAGGGCTTCGCGATCCGCCGCTGGTTCTGCGGCCTCCCCTCCGCTACCCCCTACTGCCAGGCAGGAATATTTCACGGCGAGAACGCCGGGATCCCCGCCTTTCGATTCTACGACAAGGCCGGTCGGAGCGTCATTACCTGCAACGCACCGCACGGCGTTCAATATATCCGCGACCGCATCCACTCACCCGGTGCCCTTGCCGGGGGCTCGAGCTACGTGAACCTGCTCGACGGCGACGCTCAGACCGTCGCCTTCACCGTCGCCACGCGGGAGCGGCTGTCCGTCTATCAGCGGCTCGGCGGGACGAGGATGGCGCTGCTCATCGCCATCCACCCTGTTCGCGTCGCGCGCATGGCCGTCCAGGCCGTCCACGAATGGCTCCTCGAGGAATGGGAGCGCTTCCGCGGCGAGCTCGCCCGGCGCGCTACGCACTCGGAGGGGATCTTTCCCTTCATCCGGATACTCAGCAACGTCGTGGTGCGCGAGCTTCAGACGATGGCGATCATGCTCGACATCTACCTCGGCGTTCCGGTAATCTACAGCACCTTCATGCAGTACGACGAGCTCGGGCACCACTTCGGCCCTTCCAGCCGTCAGGCGCTCAGCGACCTTCGGCGTACCGATGCACGGATCGGCGAGATCTGGCGAATGGCGAAGGCGACGAGCTCCAGGCGCTACGACGTCGTGATCCTCTCCGACCACGGAATGACTCCGTCGGTGAGCTATCGCGTGAAGTTCGGCGAGACGCTCGGTCACACCGTCCGTCGGATTCTCGAGGGCGATGCGATTCATGTCGGGGGGAAGCCTCTCGAGGCCATGGCGAGCTTCGCGGAGGACACCGAGTACGCCGACATCGGGCCCCAGATCGTGCAGACGGCCGCGGGGATGGCGCCGCCCTCGCGCCGCCGGCGGGCACTGCTGAAGGCCCGGGACTGGCTGCGCAGCCGCTACGGCCTCCGCGAGATCATCATGCCCGAGAAGTACCTCATCTCGCGCAGCCACGACATCGTCGTCACGTACAGTTCATGCCTGGCGCTCGTGTACTTCGCCGACGACGAGCGGCGACTCGAGCTCGCGGACATCATCCGCGACCGCCGGCGGGCACACCTCTACTCGATGCTGCTCGCGCATCCCGGAGTGGGGCTCATCGCCGTGCGGCTCGGCAAGGGGATCCACCTCGAGAGCCGCATGGGCCGGGCTACCCTCGTCGACGGTGAGATCGACGTGACCGTCGGCACCAACCCGCTCGCCGTATACGGAACCGAGTCGTACGTCGTGCGCGCGGTGCGCGACCTGGTAATGCAGCCGAATGCCGGCGACCTCGTTCTCTTCGGTGCGTACGACGGCTACGAGATCGTTTCGTTCGACGACCAGGTTGGCGCGCACGGCTCGGCCGGAGGCGATCAGGTGTATCCCTTCCTCATCACTCCGCCCGACGTCGACGTTGCCGGCGCCCGCATCGAGGACGCGCGCGACATCCACCGCGAGATCATGCTTCGGTACGCGAACCAGCCAGCCGGGGGCCTGCGCCCCACACCTCCATCATCGGCACCGGTCGTTGCGAATGCGTGACTGGTGCAGGCCGGCTGCGGTGCTCTTCATGAGCGCCTTCGTCACGCTTCAGGTGGAGGCGCAGGCCGGGACGCGCCCCGACTCCACGGGC
>JBGTNB010000308.1:0-1978 GCA_041743285.1 Gemmatimonadaceae bacterium | reverse complement strand
GTTGCGGCGGCACCGACGAGGAACGACCGCCGGTTTGAAGACTCGAGTTGATCGGGCATGTCATGTCCTTGAAACGACTGCGGCAGCCCGAGCTCCATTAATCGTGTAATGGTGAGTCGGCCTTGCCTTTGAGTAGTATTTACGCTGCAGCTAAGGTAATAATTCACTCTGCGTTGAGAAGCTTGACTATCGCGGCTCTGAAGTTCGCGTTTCGCGAACTTTCGGCTATTAACCCGCTGCGCGAAGCGAGGATCCGGGCTCTGGACCGATTGTTGTCTCTGGAAAGCTTCGTCGCAGCCGTCGACGCGGGAACGCTGACGGCGGCGGCCGAGCGGCTCGGCACGGCCAAGTCGGTCGTTGGCAAGCGCATCCAGGATCTGGAGGCGCATCTCGGCGCGCGTCTTCTCAACCGCAACGCGCGGGCGCTAAGCCTGACGGACGCGGGCAGCGGCTTCTACCTGCAAGCCAAACGGCTCCTCGCCGAGCTGACCGAGGCTGAAGCGTCCGTGACCGGCCTTGCGGGTGCGCCCCGTGGAACGCTGCGCCTGTCTGCCCCGATGTCGTTCGGCACTCTGCACCTCAAATCCGTCGCGGTCGCGCTGATGCGTGACTGGCCGGACCTGATCGTCGATCTCGATCTCAGCGACCGCCAAGTAGACCTGGCCACCGAAGGCCATGATCTGGCGGTCCGCATAGGCCGTCTCCCCGATTCAAGCCTGATCGCGCGCAAGATCGCGACGAACCGTCACCGCATCTGCGCGAGCCCCGCCTATCTCGACGAGCGAGGGATCCCGACCGTGCCCGAGGACCTCGCGGGCCATGACGGCCTCATGTACAGCACACGCGAGCCGCACGGCATGTGGCAGATCGAGGTTGATGGGGAACTCCGCTCCTATCGCGTTCGCACGCGCATGCGCTGCAACAATGGCGAGGTGCTGCAGGAGGCGGCTCTGGCCGGGCTGGGGCTTGCGATCCTGCCAACGTTCATGGCGGCGCCGCACATCGACAGCGGAGCGCTCCGCACCGTCTTAACCGGCCACGCGTTGCCCGACGGCGACATCTCGGCCGTCTACGTGCCCGACCGCCATCTGTCGGCCAAGGTGCGCGTCATGATCGACGCGCTGATTGCGGCCTACGGCCTCGTTCCTCCCTGGGATCGGCAAGCGTAAGAGACGAGCGAAGACCGATCGCAGAGCACTCGGCGGCGGACGAGTGGCAGGCTTTCCGACTTAGACGGCGAAGCGCGACGAAAGGGGCTCGGCTGCTTCGTCGCGTGCGGGCCCGCTAGGGTAGCGCGGAGGAAAAGGCGTAGTGCTCATAATCGTCCAGCGCTTGGCACCAGATACCAGTTATCCTCCGGCGTTCAAAGAGTGGCTCATGTCGAATATCGTGGAGCAAAACAATTTCCGGTTGTCACATTTATATCCGCGTACGACGCTAGAATAGCTCGCGTAGATCGGTGACGCCAATCTAGCGCAAACTACGGAACGTCGAGCGCACCTCGTCGACAAACAGGTCCGGTTGCTCGAGCGCGGCGAAATGGCCGCCCCTGTCAAGCTCGTTGAAATGCACCAGCTTGGCGAAACGGCGCTCCGCCCAGCGGCGCGAGAGCCGGACCTGTTCGCCAGGGAACATGCTGATCCCGGCCGGCGTCACCATGGGTGACATCGGCATTCCGCCTTTCATCATCTCCTGCATGCCTTCCCAGTACAGCCGGGCCGAACTCGCGCCGGTGTTGGGCAGCCAGTAGAGCATGATGTCGTCCAGCATCGCGTCGGCCGAGAACACGCTTTCCGGGTTTCCGCCGCTGTCCGACACGTCCTGAAACAGCGCATAAATCCACGCGGCGAGACCCACCGGCGAGTCTGCCAGGCTGAAGCCGATCGACTGCGGCCGCGTATTCTGCAGCTTGTAGTATCCCGAGAACTGCTCGTCGTAGCGCTTTGCGGCGTCGAGCATCGCCTGCTCCGCCGGCGTG
>JBGTNB010000307.1:0-3936 GCA_041743285.1 Gemmatimonadaceae bacterium | reverse complement strand
AGGAAGTGCGGGAGCTGTGAGGCGGGAATGGGGATCGGAAATGGGGAATCGGGAATCGGGAAACGGGAAACGGGAAACGGGAAACGGAAGGAAATAGGAAATAGGAATTTGGAAAGAGGGAAGGTGTGCGTCGATTTGCTGGACGCGGCGACCGAGATCTCGCTGCTGCGTGAACCTCGATGCGTTTCGTCAGACCCTATTCCTACCGCCGTTCGCTTTCAATCGACGCACACGACCCCAATTTCCCAGTTCCTATTTCCTACTTCCTTTCCTCCGTTTCCCGTTTCCCATTTCCCGTTTCCCGCTTTTTCTTAGTGAATGTTACGTTTCGCGATGCCCTCACTGCATGCTCTCTTCCTCCTTGCCTCTCTCTGCCTCGCCTCCGGGCTCTCCGCGCAGGCCGCGCCTGACAGCACACGGCAGTCTTCTCCGGTAGCGCCGGCGTGCACGGGACCCGCCGACGTGGTTCCCGCGGACTCGCTGGTCCGCCCTGGGGCGCCCCTCGTTTCCACACCCGATACCATTCGCGGGCTGTACGTGAACCGATGGGCCGCGCTCGGCGGCAGAATGTGGGATCTCATCGGCGTCGCAAGGCGCACCGAGGTGAACGCGCTCGTCATAGACGTCAAGGATGACCGCGGACTGACGCTTTATCGATCGGGTGTGCCGCTGGCGCGCGAGATCGGCGCAGATACCGTCAATCCGATGCGGCTGAGCCGGGTTCGAACGGTGCTCGACAGCATGTATGCCCTTGGGATCTATCCGATTGCGCGCATCGTCGTCGTCAAGGATCCGCTGCTGGCGCGCGCCAGACCCGAATGGGCGGTCAAGCTGCGCTCCGATCCAACGCGGCCGTGGCTGGACGAGAGCGGCTTGCCATGGCTCGACCCTCATCACGAGGGAGTGTGGCGTTATGCAGCCGAGCTGGCTTGCGAGGCGGTGTCAATGGGATTCGCCGAAGTGCAGCTCGACTACGTGCGCTTTCCCGACGAGAAGGGGATGTGGCGCGAGTCGACGTTTCCTCTGGCTGGTGGTCGCACGCGGACGCAGCTGATTCGCGAGCAGCTCTTGATGATGCGGGAGTGGCTGCGACCGCTAGGCGTTCCTCTCACCGCCGACGTGTTCGGCCTGACGACGTCCGACACGACGGACATGGGAATCGGCCAGCGCTGGGAGGACTTCATCGACGCCGTCGATGTCGTGCTGCCCATGACCTACCCCTCCCATTACGCGCCCGGCAGCTACGGCATCGCGGCGCCCAACGCGCGTCCCTACCAGGTGATCGATCGCGCGCTCGAAGATGCGAAGCGCCGCAGCTCCGGCATCCCCGGAGCGGCAAAAATCATCCCCTGGTATCAGGACTTCACTCTCGGTCCCCCGCGCTACGGTGCCGAGCAGGTCCGGGCGCAGATCCAGGCGGGGGAGGACAATGGCATCCCGGATTGGATTCTGTGGAATCCGGGGAGCAGATACACGGAGGGAGCTTTGAGGGTCGGGAGACGGGGGTCGGGGGTCGAGGGTCGCGAGAACTGAATCGGCGTCGGCGGTCGTGGTCGAGCCGTCGAGGAGATGCAACATCCCCCCGCGCCGCCCCCCAACTCCTCACTCCATATCCTGCAGCCGCGCCTCGAACTCGGCGGCCATTCCCGGATGTCCGTGTCGTTCGGCGGTTTCCACTCCCCTTTGCAACGCAGCGCGTGCCTCATCGAGCCGGCCCAGTGCGACCAGCGCTTCGGCGAGCCGCCCGTACGCATTACCCTCGTCGTCGTGCCTGGCGAGGTACGCCCGGAGGTGCTCCACCGCCTCGGCGTGCTCCCCAGCTTTGAGTGCTTCGGTCGCCAGGCCAAACCTCGCGAGCGGATTCTCGGGATTGGCGGCAACCATTGCGCGAAAGGATTCGAGACGGGACATGAGTGCCGGAAAAAAAAGAAGACGAACGTTAGGGTACGCCTATTTACGGGACCTGTTCAGACGTACTCATAGCTGGCATCCATGCCAAAGGTTCGCAGGATGCATCAGGATTGAACGGATCGGGCGGATCCAATTCCATTGCACACGGCCATCGTCAAACGCGATAACTGTACGGATGGAAGGATAAATCCTTCCCAAACGCGATCTGATCCATTTGATCCTTCAATCCTGATGCATCCTGCAAATCTTTTGACTTGGATGCCAGGAAACGTCAAGAAACGGGCACGACGTTAGAATCAGAATGCCTAACCTCGAGCAAGCAGCTCCGACACCACCCCCGCTACCGTCTCCGGCGCCTCTTCAGGAGTAAAGTGGCGTCCATCAGGAATGGTCGCCAGTGTCGCGCCGGGAATCGCGCGCTGGAGCTTTCGTGCGAGCTCCAGCGTAAGGAACGGGTCATGCGCGCCCCACACCAGCGCCGTCGGTGCCACGATGTCGCCTAACCGGTTGGCGAGCGCCATCGTCTCGGATGAATCGAGCGCTAACAGGTGCTGTACTAGCACGTCCCGCCCTTCAGCGCTCGCGAACGGCTTCAGATACTGCTCGATCGAATGCAGCCCTCGCTCCTGTTCGGCGTATCCGCGCTGCAGATCGCCTTTCACCACGCCTATCATCCAGGTCGCCGGCAGGAACCGGGTGAGGGGAAGGGACGCCTTGGCGATCTTGACGTCGCGTGTCGGCCAGTCATCGTAGCCGACCGAGTTCACCAGGCACAACCTCGCGACGCGCGTTGGATGCCTGACGGCAAGAAGTTGTGCTATGCCGCCCCCGATGTCGTGGCCAACGAGCGTAGCGCGCTCGATCCGTAGCTGGTCGAGCAGTCGAAGCACCCGGCCGGCGTGGCCGGCCAGACTCACGTCACGACCGTTAGGCAGGTCCGACCGGCCAAAGCCCAGAAGGTCGACGACCACCACGCGATGGCCGGCCGGCACCAGCGGGACGACATCCCGCCAGACATGCGATGACGTGGGAAAACCATGCAGGAAGACGATCGGCTCCCCTTCTCCACGCACCCCCGCCGCGTAGTAGTAAAGCCGCGCTCCATCCAGGTCGAGAAATTCGCCGCGCACGTCAGCGCCGGTGTCGCGTACGCCGGCGGCAAGCCAGGCCGCCGGCATGGTACCTAACGGACGCGGTCAAGACGCTCACCGCGACGACGCTATCCGGTTGTCCGGTCCGTGCTGAGGCGCAGACTCCCGCGCGTCCAATGTATGGAGTGACATCCTACCTCGTTTCCCGGTTTGCGGTACGGTCACCATCGACTCCCTCAGTCGCGCCGCTCACACGCCGTGGCGCTATGGGCTCTCGCTCGGCATTTTAACTCATTGCCTCGGTCATGGCCGCCGGGCCAGAGGCTTCGCAGGGGCGTCGGCGCGTAGCTGCAGCGCTCGCAGCCTGCGTTTTTTGAGCCTTGGCCCCCTTGCGCGCGACCTCGAGGGGAGACACAGTCTGCCGATGCGAACACCGCCGCGCCCGCGGATGCGTCCTGGGCGGCTCTCAACTCCTTGTTTCCAAGACTATTCCGTGTCCGATCTTCTAGTCGGTTCGCCACTTCTCGAAGCTCCCCCCGAGCTCGAACCGGTTGCCTTCCCGCTTCGCTGGATCCTTCAGAATGCATCAGGACCGATTCAGTATCGCGCAATTTGCGACGTTGCTCGGCTCGAAATTCCCGCGACCGAGCTAGAAGGCTTGCGATACGCCAGTTCCACGGCGATTGCTCTGGCGGTGACCCAGTCCGCAAGCGGTGTCTGGGGAAACACCATGCTCACCACCCCCAATGGACGCAGCACGGATTTGGCCGGGGTCGGTACCATCCACGCCGTGCGAAGGCTAATGGAGTTTGGATGGGACATGAATACGCCGCCGCTATTGCTGGCGCGACGGCTGCTCTTCCGGCTTTTGGCCCTCGACCAGGACCGCGCTTTCGCATACGAGCTGGTTCCCGCTCGAGGCGCCGACCCGGAC
>JBGTNB010000306.1:0-2091 GCA_041743285.1 Gemmatimonadaceae bacterium | reverse complement strand
CACCCCCCGCGCCCCGCTTCCCGCGCCCCGCTTCCCGCTTCCCGCGCCTCCCCCCTTCCGCTCCGCCAATCCCCGCATAATACTCCCCCAGTTTCCGGAACAGGGTGTCGGCCGTCGTGTATGGGAGTACGGTCATTTGGGAGCCGGTCGCCAAATGCGACGATCCCCCCTGTTCGCGACGTGCCGGTCGCGTCGCCCTGCATCTCGAGTACCCCCGACTGATGGATTGTTCGAAGTTCCGCGAGCGCCACGTGGCGTTCATCGATGAGTTGCTGCAGGACGCCGACCTGGTTGCCATGCAGCGGCACCTCACAGAATGTGCGAGTTGTGCCAAGCACGACACCGCGATCCGTCGCGGGTTGCTCGTGGCGCGCAATCTCCCGTCGATCGTTCCGTCCTCCGACTTCAGGGCGCGGCTCAACGCGCGCCTGCGCGAAGTCCGGGCGCATGACGCGGCCGTCGCTGCCTATCGAGGACCGGGCTGGGGAAGCTTCATGGCGACCGCAGCCGGCGTGCTAGTCGTCGGCATTCTCGCCGTCGCGGCATTGGAGATGGGACCAGTCCCCGAAGTCGCACTCGCACCAGTGATCGCCAGCCGCCCGGCACTGCCCCCCCAGCCGATCATCGATCACACGTACATGCTCTCCGCCTCCGCCGGAATCCCCCTCTGGACCGCCGCACTTCTCGCCGAGCAGGCACCCGAGCGTCTGATGAACCAGAACGTGAGGTTGGCAGCGAGATAGAGGGACGCGGGGTGCGGGACGCGGGATGCGGGTCGGGGGTCGAGGTCGAGAACGAATCACGTGATCAGGGTCCCGCTCGAGGACCCTTTTTCGTATCCGTTTCCCATTTCCCGTTTCCCGTTTCCCATCTCCCCGCTTCCCGCACCCCGCATCCCTCTATATTCAAGTCATGTCCGCCTCTCCCGCCGAGCGCGCATTTCGCAAATCCATCACATCCAAGTCGTTTGCGCCGGTCTATCTTCTCCACGGCGATGAGGAGTTCCTCAAGGAGCAGGCGGTACGGGATCTCGTGGCCGCAGCGGTGGACGACGCGACGCGCGACTTCAACCTCGATGTGCGGAGTTGCGACGATCTCACTGGCGAGACCGTTGGATCGCTGCTCGCTACCCCTCCCATGATGGCCGACCGGCGCGTAGTGGTCTTTCGCGACGCCGGCGCGCTCAAGAAGGACGGACGTCAGGCTGTCGAACGGTATCTCGAATCCCTCGCACTGCGCCCGGACGCACCCGTCGACGTCGTGCTCGCGATCGTCATGTCCGCCGGTCAGAAGCTCAAGAAAAACGATTCGTTCTTGAATGCGCCGATGGTGGTGGAGTTCAACATGCTGACCGGCGACCGGCTACCCAAATGGATCGCGCATTACGCCCGGTCGGAGTTGGGCGTCGAAATCGCCCCTGAAGCGGTCGCACTCCTCGAGCGCGCGGTCGGGAACGACCTTCCGGCAATCGCCGCTGAACTGGACAAGCTGGCCAGCTACACGCGCGGCTCGGTGATCGACGAGGCGGCGGTGGGGGCGGTTGTCGGCGTGCGCCACGGTGAGACGTTAGGAGACCTGCTCGACCTGGTCGCCGTACGGAACGCCGCGGGCGCACTGGCCCTGTTGCCCCACATTCTGGAGCAGCCGCGAAACGGCGGTGTACCCATTGTGATGGCGCTAACGGTTCAGACGTTGGCGGTGTCATATGGGAAGGGGCTGCGAGAGCGCGGCATGCCGGTCGGGGCACTCAAACGCGAGTACTTCGAGCTGCTCAAGGTGGCGCGCAATGCCTGGCGTCCATGGGGCGAAGCGGCTGACGCGTGGTCGCGCGCGGTGGACCTCTGGGACGCTCCCGCGATCGATGCTGCTCTCGCTGCCCTGAACGCCGCCGATGAGGCGCTCAAGTCATCGCGGCTCAGTTCGGAACAGCAGGTGATCGCGACGCTCATTCTCACCATGTGCGGCGCGTCTGGCGCCGCCGGGCGCCGGTCGGCCGCATAACGACGATGGAGATGTGATGGCCTCGGTACGTTGGATAGGCGCACTGCTGCTGGTCCTCCCGCTGGCGCTTGCCGCACAGGACTCGCCACG
>JBGTNB010000305.1:0-3315 GCA_041743285.1 Gemmatimonadaceae bacterium | reverse complement strand
ACATCATCGCGGACGCGGAGGCGGCGCCACCGGCGGCTGCCGTCGCGTGACCCCGGAGCGCGTCCTCGCCCTGCTCCAGCAGGTCGCCGAGGGCTCTCTCACTCCCGCCCAAGTGCTCGAGCAGCTGGCGCTGCCGCCTATCGAAGAGCTGCCTTTCGCGACGATCGACCATCATCGCGCGCTGCGCCAGGGCTATCCCGAAGTCATTTTTGCCGCCGGCAAGACGACCGAGCAGGTCGTGACGATCGCCGAGCGGATCGCGGCACGCGGAAGCGGCGTACTGGTGACTCGCGCCGACGAATCGGTGCGGAACGCCATGGGCGCCCGCTTTCCAACGGCAGAGCTCCACGCGGCGGCACGCACGGCTTTCCTGGCGCCTGACGAGCCGCCGCCGGTGGGGCGGGGAACCATCCTCATCGTGACGGCCGGCACCAGCGACATCCCGGTGGCCGAAGAGGCCGCCGTCACCGCACGGGCTCTTGGCAACACCGTCGAGCGGCTGACCGATGTCGGAGTGGCCGGGATCCACCGCTTGCTCGCACAGAGCGAGGCGCTCGGCCGTGCGTCGGTGGTGATCGTCGTGGCCGGCATGGAGGGGGCATTGCCGTCGGTGGTGGGAGGGCTGGTGCGCCGGCCGGTGATCGCCGTGCCCACTAGCGTCGGCTACGGGGCGAGTTTCGGGGGGATCGCGGCGCTCCTTGGCATGCTGAATAGTTGCGCCGCCGGGGTGACGGTCGTCAACATAGATAATGGATTTGGTGCGGCCTACGCCGCCTCCCGCATCACGCATTCCTAACGCGTGAACCGAAGCTTTCGCTCCGCCCTGCCCGTCGCTGTTCGCTGGACTCCGCGCGTGCTTTGGTTCGCCGCGCTGGTCGCGGTAGCCCTGCCGACCGCGCGAGTCGCGCTCGCCGTCAACTCATGGGCACCGCCGCTTGCCTCCGCCATCGCTATGGGGACGCTTGCCCTGGTCACCTTGTGGCTCACCGGAAGACTCCCATCGGCGCCGAAGCCGTGGGCTGAGAGGCTGCTGCGCATGGTTCCCTGGGCCGCGCTGCTGGTTGGGCTCGCCGGAGCGCTCTCACTTGCCGCAATAGTTCCCGCCGCCGTTTGGACCGGTGCCTACGCCCGTCATGCCGGCCGTCGCGCCGGAATGATCGCCGCGATGGGTTGTGGCGCGGTGCTGGGCGCTGGGGCAATCGTGGCGCTTGGAGGCGGTGCGCTCATGCCTTGGGCAGTGGCTATCGCGCTTCTCATTTGCAGCGCTGCGGCAGCGCCCGCGGTTCAGCTCTCGCGCAACGGCGAGCGACCTGCGCCCCCGGTCGCTCAGGATGGCGTTTCTCGGCGGCAGCGGCCATCGTCGCTTACCGGCGACCATCCGGCCGTGCGTAGCGCAGCGGATACTCCAATCGTGGGAATCGCCACCAGCGGTCGTGACGTAGCAGCTACCGAGGGCGACACGCGAGTCCTCGCCGATTTCCTCGAAGATACCAGAGAGCTCCTGGACGCCGACGATGTGGTGCTCTGGCGCTGGAGCGCTTCGGCTGAAGAGCTGCGCATGGTCGTCAGGGCCTGCCGTGACGACCGGGTAGCGCTCTTTCCCTTGCAGGAAGGAACGCCGTTGGTGCAGCGAGCTACCCAGGAGGGACGGGTGGTGGACGACGGCGGGGAGGCTCGCTATCCGCGCCTCCTGGCCGGATGCGTGGATCGTGGCGAAAGGCTCTACGGCGCTGTATCGGTGTTCGCGGTGAGCGGTGTAGGGCTCGACCGCACTGCTGCCCGGAATCGCGTCGGTCGCCTCGCCTTGCAGATGGGATTGCTGCTGGAGCTTCTCGAATCTCGCCACCGCGCGGAGTCGGAAGGGGCGCGCACGACTGTACTTCTCCGCGCTGCCGATGACTTTCAGCGTAACCTCGATCAGGAAGCGTTGCATCGGTCGATTTGCGAGCGGGCACGCGAGGTGAGCGGCGCGGTGCGCGCCACCTTCGTAAGCTGGAATCCCGCGGAAGACCGGGGTGAGGTCACTAGCGCCACCAATTACGAGCGCGTCCGTCCCGGGATGCCTATCGCCAACGAGTCCCTCGTCGCCGAGGCCTGCCGAACTCGACAGCGGCTGTCGGTTCCCAACGTGCCGCATCCGGCACGCACACGCATCTTCGCCGAGCAGGAATCCCAGATTCGAATCGGCTCGCTGGCGATCGTTCCGCTGATTCACGAGCATCAGACGGTCGGGGCGGTGGTCGTGGAAGCGGCGCATCGCCACGCCATCGGTGATGAAGAGGCGGCGACACTCGCGCTCCTCGGGACGGTCGCGGTGCCTAGCCTTGAAGCGTCCAGGCGGCTTCGTGCAGAGAGCGAACGGGCCTTTACAGACACGCTTACCGGGCTGGCCAACCGGCGCGCCTTCGATGAGAGGTTGGCGCACGTGCTCAACACCATCGATCGGTATGGCGGATCGGTTTCGCTGATTCTCGCCGACATCGACCACTTCAAGCGCGTGAACGACGGGTATGGCCACGACGCGGGGGATGAGGTGCTGAAATCGATCGGGCAGACGGTGGGGCATTCGGTGCGCGCGATCGACCTCGCGGCGCGCATTGGCGGTGAGGAGATCGCCATCCTGCTGCCGAAGACCGGACTCGAGGGAGCGCGGGAGCTGGCGGAACGGCTGCGCCGGGAAGTCGCCAACCGACCGGTAGCGGTACGAGATCAGGAGCTGCGCGTTACGGCATCGTTCGGCGTGGCCTGCTATCCGGAGACAACGCGCGATCAGCGGGCGCTGTTCACCAGTGCGGATGCGGCGTTGTACGAGGCCAAGGCGGACGGTAGAAATAAAGTGAAGTCTGCTCGCCAACACGAAGGCATCTCGTCACTTATAGAATTGGCCTAAAATGGCGCAGAGAGGCTCGGCCATTGACCCGGCGGGCTGTGCAGACTAAATTGCGGTCGTTGCTTACGGGGGCGTTCTGGTTTCGATTGCGCCGTTGACTCCGTGGCTGCGTGCCCAGGTACTCGAGTTCCTGGTAAAACCCTCGGGAAAATTTTAATTGCCAACGACAACTTGGCCCTCGCTGCGTAACTTCTAGTTACGTCCAGTGGGTGCCCGAGTCGAAGCCCTCCTGGGGCGTCTTCACGGGTATCGCAAAACCGGGATAGCGGCACGGTGCGTCTTCCGCCGAACCGCGAAAGCTAAGAAGACTCATCCGACGGTCGGCGTCTCATCGGCCAGCCGGCGGAAACATCAATCGATGGGATACGCACGTAGACGCTGTGGATGAAGCTGTGTAAGACGGGAGTTCGACTCTCCCCGCCTCC
>JBGTNB010000304.1:0-50313 GCA_041743285.1 Gemmatimonadaceae bacterium | reverse complement strand
GGCGCGGGGGTCGGCGATCGCTGCGCGGCAACCTGTGCCGGTGCCTTCTGCAAGCCTGCCACCATGGTCGCCAAAGCCAATAGCGAGCCAATCTGCCGCATTCTCATTCCTTCACTCCTCGGTCATCGGTGCACACCACCTTCGAGCTTCAGCGATGTACGATAACAGAGGCATCACGAGTCGCTCTACGGCCTGACACTTCACTGACACAGGCAACCGCGAGTTCACTCACATGGGTGCGTGCGTTTCCCGTTTCCCGTTTCCAGCCCGTTTCCCCTTTCCCATTTCCCGTTTCCCGCTGTTTGCTTATGGCCACAGCAGCAGTTCGGACGCCGGCCGCGGAGCACGCAGCCGAGACACATCTGTCGGCTCGCGCCAGAAGGTGGGATAGGCGGCGGTCGTGAACAGGCGCACAGTCCACGATCGAGTGGTGCCGCCGCGGGTGAGCGGCACGGCTGCGTCGATCCGGAACAAACGCTGAGATTGTCTGGGCACCGCGGCCATTAGCCCGGCGCCAATGCTGGTACGGACCGAGGTGCTGGTTCCGTATGGAACATCGCCTGCCCAGACCTTGCCGGCATCGGCAAATCCCGCGATGGCGAAGCCGGCGCGCCGTCCCATGCGACCAAGCGACCGCCTTTCCTCGATTCGAAACACTGCGCGCTTGGTTCCCCCGACACGGGAATCCCGGTAGCCTCGAACGCCGCCGCGCCGCTCGTCGAGCGCCAGTTGCCCCGGAAGCGATGCCCTCCACGCGCCAGAGTACTCCGCGCTCACTTCGTTCGCCCGCCTTTCAGAGGGAATGCGATAGATCACCAGCCGTCCACTCGCTATGACATCCTCCCAACCCCCTCCCGGAGCGCGCTTGCCTTCGGTGACCGCACCTAACGCAAAGAGAGTGCGCTGCGTGCCCGCTGCGGCGTAGAGATCGAGCCCACTGAACTGGCGGCGGCGGTTGCCGCCAATCCCTCGCCCCAACGTGGCAGCCACCTGCACGCCGGTCGCGACATCGTGAGTGCCGGCGAGAGAGCTCAGTCCTTCCATTGTCCGGTAGTTGAGGAAGCGGCCGCCGAATACGGCACCCACCGATGTAGTACTCCACGACTCGAAGCGGTCATCCAGCAAGGTGTCCGGGTCGGCCGCGAAGCCCGTGTCGCTGACCACAATGCCGTCCGAGGCCGCGGTGACCCGCTCATGCGAGGCGGTGGCCCCGGCGAACGCCCGGCGTCCGCGCACTCCGACTCTCCACAGCACACCGGCGTCGGCAAGATCGCGTTCCAGGCCGAGCGCAAGCGACGATGAACCCTCCCGGAGAAACTCGGCGAAGTCCTCGTTGCGGCGGTAGCCGACGTGCCAAGCCGCGACCTGCGCGTCGGTGAGATAGGCGTTGGTCAACGCGCCGCGGTACGATTCGTCGCGGGAGCCGCGCATCAATTCCAAACGCGCACGAGCCCGGCCGAGGAAATGATAGTGAGCCAATTCCACCCCTATCGCGTCTCGATAGGCAAATCCCTGCCGCCACTTTGCCGCGGCGTAGACACCGCTTCCAAGAACGTTCCGGTTTCCGTAGGTGAATTTCGACGGCTCTCCATCGCTGAAACCTCCGTCTATGACGAGCGGTATTTCATCCACGGTGTGAACTGTCACCCGGACGCCGCCGCCGGAATCGGGGTAGGCGCGAAGCTCCGCGTTCGCCAAATACGGCTGAGCACGCAGCAGCCGCTCCGACTCGTCGAGCTTGAAGGTGGTGCAGCTCTCGCCCTCTTCGACGAGCAGGAATGGCCGGACAGCCTGCGGTTCGGTCTGGCTATGCTGCACGATCATGCGAAGCACCCCTCGGCTCCACGACGGCATACGCTCCCCCATGAGTGCGGGGGGATCGCGCCGATATTCGATGGAGTTGACGCGCTGGTTCGAGCAGCGGGTAGCCGCGGAATCACGGCTGGCGGAATCGGCCGCCGGCACCACCTGCGCTGGAGCAGGAACGACAATCGCCGCGATCAGTGCCGCGATCGCCGCAATGCTCGTAACACGGCGTCGCGGATTCACCGCGCCGTACCCCTGTCACTTGCCTGTCGCCCGCGCGGCAGCCAACGCATGCCGAACAAAAGCGACCCATGACCCACATTCGTGGCGAACACCCGGCGTGCCTCCGCGGTCAGGGAAAAGCGCGCGGACGTGTCCAGTGAGTAGGCAACTCCGGCGCCGAATCCGATTCCGGCATAGACTCCATCGAGCAACTCATCGATACCTGGATCAGAAACATTCGCACTGACGTTATGTACAGTCAATAGCGCCGTAACGAACGGCGCGAACCGGCCCGCCCGCACCGGATCCAGGCGCAGCGCCCCTTGCACGCCGAAAGCGGAAAGCGTACCGCCGATAGGCGCTCCAGCCACTCGACGATCCACGTCGCCACTGAAGCCTGTCATGCCAACGATCGCCCGGACCCGCGGCGTCCGAACGTATCCCAGATCCGCGTCGAGCGCCCACACCACCCCGGTCGTTGCGTCCCGAGGCCACACGACTCCCAACCGCGGCTCGAGCCCACCGAATCCGGCGAACTGCTGCGCTTCTGCCGCGGCAGCGTAAAAAGCCAACCCGGCCACCAGCATGGCGCCACGCCAATACTGGATGACCGTCACCTGCCCAGCTCGGCTTCGTTAGCGACGGGCTTCATGTACCCTCCACTGTGGACGTTTAGCCATGGCCACGCTACGCCTGCGGCGCGCCTGCCGCGAGCAAACACGGTCCCGGGGCCAGCCCACTAAGTCACCGGGCGGAAGCAGCAGTCCAGCCGGTGGCATACATCCAACGCGCCATGCGTGTGAGTTTGCCGTAGTCGATGCCTTCGGGATCGTCGCGCGGCGTATGGTAGTCTGAGTGCAGCAGCGCCGTGAAATATATGGAAGGCACATCGGCTTGAACGTAAGGCCAGTGATCGCTGCGGCGAAAGAAGTTTTCCGGATGGCCGGGCTGGTCCCAACTGCTATCGAGAACGAACCGCGAGACCCGTGCGTTCGCCGAAAGCGCCATCTCGACCAGCGACGGGGCATTGCGGTTAGGTGGCTGGGATCCCAGCAGCGCGGCGGTATCCGGATGGTTGCGGCCGATCATGTCGCCATTGAGAACCGCCACCACGCGTGACAGCGGCACGACGGGATGCGCCACGTGGTAGTACGACCCGAGCAGCCCCACTTCCTCCGCACCGTGCCAGACGAAGAGGACTGAACGAGGCGCTGGCACGCGAACGAACGCCCGTCCGATCGCCAGTAGCGCGACACTGGTTGTGGCGTTGTCGTCGGCTCCGGTCCACACAGAGTCGCCATCCCAGGAATAGCGAACGCCGAGCGCATCCTGGTGGGCACTGTACAGCACGTGCTCGTCGCGCAGCCGGGGATCGCTGCCGGGCGCCCGCGCCAATACGTTCACCGAGGGGACGACGAAACGCTCGCGCTGGAGCTCGGCCACCAGCCGCGCGCCCGACTGCCTTGCGAAATCGAGCGCGGAGCGCCGCACCCAGATAACTGGCGGGCGTGAGCCGGCGGACTCCCCTTCCGCGTCATCGATGTCGTAGCTGCCCCTCGCCCAACCGGCGGCAATGTTCTGGAACTGTCCATCGGCCACGGAATCCGAAACGAGCAGGACCGCCGTAGCACCGTTCTCTATCAGAAACGCGGCGCGCTGCCTGACGGCGCTCATCGCATAACGGCGCGGGCTGAGATTCGGACCGAGCGGCGGGGCGCCCTCCGGATGCGAGAGCACCGCCGCAACCACCCGCCCGCGAATGTCCTTGCCGGCCAGGTCTGCCCGCTTCCCTTCGCCCACGAAAACCATCGGTGCGTCGATGCGCGCATCGGCCGGCGTCACCACCACCGCGCCTTCCGGGATTGCGAGCGGCGTGCCTGCGAGGATTACCCGGCTGTCAGTCGATATGCGCGCACGGCGCATCGGCCAGAACTGAAAATACGTCCCATCGTCACCCATCGGTTCGAGTCCGGCGGCTCGTGCCTGCTCGGCGATCCATGCCGAAGCCCGAAGCTCATCGATGGTGCCCGCCTCGCGGCCACGCATTGCCTGACTGGCTAGCACGAACAGGTCTCGGCGCAGATCCTCCTGTGAAATCGCGGAAAGAGCCGGCGGATCGTCAGGCGAGGCGTCGGCCGGCGGAGCTCCGGTCGTCGTCGCGCACCCGCTTATGGCGACGCCGGCGATGATCGAGGCGAAGCGTGCTCGACGTGCCGCATTCTTCCCGACGCTGCATAGCATGCCACCAGATCCTTGACGGCCTTGCCGTCGCTCGAGTTCGAAAGGCAGAAATACCGGGTTAGCGTTCCAGCGCCTGACGATTCCACATTCCCAGATCGGCAGCTGCCTCGTACACGTCTGAACAGAATGTCAGTACTGCCGCGTCAGGATCGAGGGCGAGACGTACGGCCTCATACGGAAGCACGAACTCACCCAAAGCCTGAAGGTACTGCGCCGCAACTGGTCTTACCCTCACTCGATTGAAGCCTGCCGGTTCCGGATACGCGTAAGCATAGAAGGCGGGCTCCGGATACGCGGCACTTCCCGGCCACCAGCCAAAGCTCGCGACTTCATGCGAGTAGGCCTCGACCATCACATGGCGGCCCACGTTTGGAGCGCCCCCTGGATGCTCCGGTGGAATCGGCAGCATCTACCGGGCCTGCGACCAGCGGCTCAAGCGCGACGTCGCTATCAAGCTCGTCCCACCGAATGTCGCAAAGGACATGACTCTCATGTGTCGTCTGAAAAGAGCGGCGCTCGCTCTGGCCTCGCTCAACCATCCGCACATCGAAGCGATCTATCGCCTCGAGGAAGCTGACGGTCTCCACTTTCTCGTGCATGAGCTGGTCGAAGGAGAAACGCTCGCCCAGCCGCTGACACGGGGCCGGCTACCGCTGTCCGAAGCACTCGCAATCGCTCGTCAGATCGCCGAGGCGCTGGAGGTCGCGCACTCGCGAGGCGTGATTCACCGCGATTGAAAGAGACCCCGCGAGACGCCCGCCATCCATGAAAGTTGTGCGGGACATCGTGGTCGGAATCGGGTCAGAAGATGAGAAGGGGTCTTCGGGAACGGTGGGATCCCAGCTAGTGCCCACGCATTAGCACTTTGAGCTGCAGTTGCCGGTCGCTGCACGCGCCTTGAGCGGAGTCTGCCACACTCCCTTCTCCAATTCCCCACTCACTCCGTCCTCAACGCCACCATTGGGTCTACCGTCGTCGCACGCCTCGCCGGCAGTACGTGGCGAGGCCTGCGATGCGATGAGCAGCGCGATCGCCGAGGCCTGCTACGGCGTTATCGTGACAGTGATTCGCTTCGTACCAACCGTGCCGTCCTTATCGGTGATGCGGAGATTGACATAGAACGTGCCGGCCGCGGAGTAGGCGTGGCTCGCGGTGATCGTATTGGCACTCCCCTGCAAATTTCTGCTGCCTGTGGTGCTCACGCTCCCATCGCCCCAGCTGACGGCATACCTCCACGGCATATCGTTCACCCCCTTGTCGGAGAACCAGCCGGAAACTCCGAGAGGCGTTCCCACCTTCAGCGTTGTCGCCGTGGTCGCTCTGAGCTGCACCACAGGCGGCGCGTTCGTGACGGCCATCAGCTTGGAATAGCTCCGGACACCGCCGTCCTTGTCGCGGATCTCGCCCCGGATAGTGAGCTTGTATGTGAGCTGGTCCAGAAGCTTGGCGCAAGATAAGCTTTTGGTGGTGCTCCAGGCCGTCCAGCCGGCACCCCGACCGCAGTCAAACCGGTATTGCAGCGTCGAGATATCCGCGCTCCCGGCATCGGCGCCATTCTGGAGCTGGAGCGAGTAGGTGGAGCCCTCTGTGATGGATGACGGCGCTGACCAGGTTGCGGTGGGCGCGACGTTGGAGGTAGTCGCCGTGGTGCTGGACGTGCCGCTCGCCCCGAATGGGTCGGTGACGGTTAGCTTGATGGTATAGCTTCCGTTGTCCTTGTACGACTTGCTCGGATTAGCGAGCGTGGAGGTGGTTCCGTCGCCGAAGTTCCAGAGGTAGCTAAGCGCGTCGCCGTTCGGATCGCTCGTGCCCGCGCTGGAAAAGGCGATGGCCGCTCCTTCATTGCCACTGTAGGGCCCATTTGCCTGCGCTATCGGGGGCTGATTGTTCGCCGGAGGTGGCGGTGGCGGAGGCGTGCCGCCAGAGCCGCCGATAGTGATCGCGTACAGGAAGGCGTACGGGTTCGCGCTGTTGTTGTCTCCCAGTACCCCGGCCACGGCGTAGGCGGTGTTCCCATCTGGCGAGAAAACAGGCCGTGTATCAGGCACCAGTTGCCCGTATTCCGCGAAGCCCGGCTCGTCAGGAAGATCCACCCGCCACCGAGGAGTGCCGCTAGTGCTGACGGCCAGGAAGAAACCAGGCTGTCCATAGCCGATCCGGCCCCCCACGAAGACCACATCATTAAGGGGGCGCACCTTCGGCTGGAACATGATTCCGGAGTCGACGTAGCGCCACCGCACGGTTCCGTTTGGATTGAACGCGAACAGAGTCGAGAGATTGCGGACGGTATAGGCGACGTTGTCCGGCCCGACATGAGGGTGCTCCTCGGTGTTTCCTGGAAACTCGTAGAAGCTCCACACTTGCGCGCCTGCGGGAGAGTAAGCGGCCAAGCTCCAGCCAACGTTCGACGGGAAGGTCTGGATTACCACGTTGCCGTTCGGACCGACGGAGGGCTGGGAAGGGTTCCCGGGGCCGCCAACCTGAAAGCGCTTAACGCCGTTCAGACCGTAACCGAAGAGCGAAGAGGGGGTGCCGGTTCCTCCCATATCGAACGCGAAATACAGCTGACCGGAGCCGAAGGCGATCTCTTGGCCAAGCGCCCCAACCTCAGTGAATTTACCGGTGCTGAAGCGAAGCTGCCCCAGGGGAGTGAGCGAGAAGAGCCCGATCCCGGCGTAGTCCACAACCGCGTAGATGTTGCCGTCCGGACCGACGTTTGGTCCAGCGATGATTAGGTCCTTCGTAGCGTTGAACACCCATTTCTGGGCTCCGCTCGGGGTAATTGCGAAAATGGCACCGGTGCTTCCGGCGCCGCTGGGGTCGGCCACCAAGCCAGCGACGTAGATCGTGCCGTCGCTTCCGACCGAGACCGGCCCGTATACGCCGCCGCCCTGTCCTGTCTGGATAACCCAGCGCTGGGTGCCGTCGGGAGCGATCGCGTACAGCTTCCCGTTCGACATGCTGACGTACACTGTGCCGTCGGCACCGACACCCGGGCTATGGAGGGAGTAGTCGCCGTCGAGCCTGAATCGCCACTGCACGCGTTGCGGCTCGGACGGCACTGTGAGAGCGGAGGGCGCTGGCAGAGGGCCGCCGTCGATTGGCGGGCGGACACTTGTTGGCGGCTCGTCGCAAGCGGCTAGCAACGCGGCGCTAATGAGTAAATAAGCTGTCTTTCTGAGCATACGTCGACAGGCAGTAGAACAGTGGGAGGTAGGCGGTAAACAAATGTAACCCTAAAATCCAGCTATGCGAGGTTAGTGAACCTGGTAGTCAGTCTAAATCGTTACACAAAGGGCGTGGCGGAGGCGGGTCGGGAAGGCTGGACGTGGTGGAGCGCAGCGCCAGCGGCGACCGGCGGCTCGCGCTTTGAGTGTTCCCCTACCGCATGGGCATCGGCGACTCGTTCGAGGCAGGAACGACGGTCGGCTCACTCGAGTAGCTGCGCGTGGACTTTGTGAAGATCAGGAACTTTGGCAGTGCCGAGGCGTTCTACGCCACGCTACCGCCTCTGCGAGGCCTCCCGCGACCGGTGTACCGCAAGTTCGTCGACAACGGCGCGTGGTACACGCCGACGCTCACCGTGTCGCGGGCGGTGATGCTTTTGGGCGACTCCGCCGCTCGCGCGATCTTAAGCGGCGACGCGATCCGTCTCGATGAGCGCACAACTTACGCGTCGGCGTGGCTGTTGGAGTGGTGGCGCATGCAGGTGGACGAGCGCGCCACCGACACGTCGTCGACTCGCGCGGCGGCGGCCGAGGAAGCCTACGCGAACAGCGCAAGCGATGTGCGCCGGATGCGCGAGGTCGGCGTCACCATTCTCGCCGGGAGCGTCGCTGGCCGGTGCTGGGCTTTCGCCGGGCACGGTCCTTACGCTCACGTACGACCGGTCAGGTGAGAACCGGAGGACGATTACGCGCCAATGAGAATTTTCGCAACGTTGTTCAGTCAATCGGTGTCTTTCCCGATGCTCGTTGCGAAGCAAACCCAATCTCACTAAAGCATTATCTGGCCAATCCGGTGCCGCCACGGGCCCCGAATTCTTGCGAGAACGCGCTCCTGACTATGTGATCTCGAAGCTCCGCTTTCCGTGGGGAATTGCCGACGTGGCAAGTCCGCGCGGCGTTATGCTGAGCGCCGTATGCCACCAGTGGTTCAACGGCGGCGCCTTGGCCAGCGCGGCCACGCATTGCCTGACTGGCTAGCACGAACAGGTCCCGGCGCAGATCCTCCTGTGAAATCGCGGAAAGAGCCGGCGGATCGTCAGGCGAGGCGTCGGCCGGCGGAGCTCCGGTCGTCGTCGCGCACCCGCCTATGGCGACGCCGACGATGATCGAGGCGAAGCGTGCTCGACGCGCCGCATTCTTCCCGATGCTGCAAAGCATGCCACCAGATCCTTGACGGCCTTGCCGTCGCTCGAGTTCGAAAGGCTAGCGGTGCCGGGTCACCGTTCCAGCGCCTGACGATTCCACATTCCCAGATCGGCAGCTGCCTCGTACACGTCTGAACAGAATGTCAGTACTGCCGCGTCCGGATCGGGGGCGAGACGTACGGCCTCATACGGAAGCACGAACTCACCCAAAGCCTGAAGGTACTGCGCCGCAACCGGTCTTACCTTCGCTCTACTGAAGCCTGCCGGCTCCGGATACGCGTAAGCATAGAAGGCGGGCTCCGGATACGCGGCACTTCCCGGCCACCAGCCAAAGCTCGCGACTTCGTGCGAGTAGGCCTCGACCATCACATGGCGGCCCACGTTTGGAGCGCCCCCTGGATGCTCCGGTGCCCGCCGGCCGGAAAATCGGGTGAGCGCTACGTCGAATGCACCCCAAAAGAAGTGAACGGGGCTCGACTTTCCAATGAACTGGCCGCGAAAGCGCTGCAGCGCTCGGTCCGCTTGAACGAGGGCAGCGTGGAACCGCTCGACCTGGGCTGAATCATACGACTGATGCACATGGTCCTCATCGAACCGTATAGGAGTTTCTACCTCCACCGGACGAGGCCAGACTGTCACGGGAATCCCCAGTTCGTCGAGACGTGCCATTACTTCGAAGTAAAAGTCGGCAGTGGTGCGGGGCGCCAGTTGAATTCTTCGCTCGGCGCCGTCGCTCACCTCGATCAGCAAGACGTGATCGATGAAATCAAATGTGATCTCGAAGCTCCGCGTCCCGTGGGGAATCGCCGACGTGGCAAGTCCGCGCGGCGTTATGCTGAGCGTGGTGTGCCACCAGTGGTTCAACGGCGGCGCCTTGGCCAGCCGGATCTTGCCTACGATCTGTGTCCACATGTGCAGCGTTTCATGGCTCTCGCGCCATTCATCGTACGGAAGCGCCGGCCAAGTCAGGATTTCGGTCATGACGACTGTTTCAAATGTTTACAGAGGTGGTGCGAAAAAATGCTTTTTTAGCTGCGTCGATTGGCCACTAACAGGAGACTTCGCCTTACGCCCTGACAAACGCAAGTGAGTTCAGCCCCACTGCCGAAACGGTTGTGAATCGGGTCGCGTTGCCTCCGGCTGAGTCCGTTCGTCGATTTGGTGGCTTGCCACCGCCCCTTCGGGCGCGGCGGCCAGGGCGGATCGGGCAACGGGTTCGATAGTCGAATCGGGCCGCGGTCGCGCCGTCAAACACGATACCTCTCAGGAGGATGAGTTATGCAGCGTTGTCATCGTGCCGTTGCGCTCGGGCTCTCTTTCGCTGCCGCGCTTGCGGCCGCCCCGGCGCAGGCCCAGATGTCGCTGAACATCGGCGGCGGTCTTACCCTGCCGACCGGTGAACTTGCCGACGCGACGAGCCAGGGTTACCACGGATTAGTTGGCGTTCGCGCCGGACTGCTTGCACTGCCGGTGCACGTCCGTGTCGACGGGCTGTACAGCCGCCTGCCGCTCGCGAGCGGCAACCTGGATATGTCCACCATCGGCGCCACGGCGGCGCTCGGTTACGACATCGTGCCGATCGGACCGGCCAAGCTGTACGCAATGGCTGGCGGTGGATACTACTGGTCAAAGGCCGAAGTGCCTGACGCCGAGCGCGTTGGTGACATCGGCTGGAACGCCGGCGCTGGATTCCGCTTCAACCTGATGGCGGCCAAGATGTTCGCCGAGGCCCGCTATCATGCGATCAGCACCGAAGGTGGCACCATGTCCACCACCCCGATCAGCATCGGCATCACGTTCTAACGATGGTCGGGTCTGGGCGATGACGGGCAGTTTCCGTTTTCGTCCGCCAGCAGCAACACAGCGGCCGTACGCGATTGCGTACGGCCGCTATTGCATTTCAGACGAACGGACGGGCCGTCAAGGCCAACCGGCCATCAATCTGCCTGTCTAACTGTGTCTGGATACCGCCGAACTCGATTCGCTGCAGCCCAGTCTCCGCAATCTTCACCGCAGGGTGCGCAGAGGAGCGCAGAGGGCAGGAGCGGGGAGACGACGACGGACGAGAAAGACAATGAACAGGGAAAGGAAGCAAAACGAATTGACCAGTAGAGTAGGGACCTAACCGAAGTTAGGTCCCCCTCGTCAAACCGGACTGGCGGATTTCCCGCATCCGGCTTTCCCGACAGATTCACAAGAGCACTATCGAGGAGCTGCACGCATCGTGAGCGGCTGCAATCCCAGTTGACCGGTGATGAAGCCATACCACGACATGTCTGCCGGCGGACAGCAGGGGCGTTGACTCCGACGTTGTAGGTGGCGCGTCAGTCTAGCGATTACGAAGGCATTCATCACTCGGTAGGCACCTCGCGGATGGCCAAAGCTGAAGTAGTTCTGCCAGCCTCGGAGCTTGCGATTCACACGCTTGATCAGGTGCGGTATCGGTGTGTAGTTCTGCCGACTGCTGATCAGTGCCCGTAGTTCGTCTTGCATCCGAGCGAGCGCTTTGGCCGAGGGAACCGCCGTGAAGTAGCGCGTCCCTCGCCCATAGCGATCCCAGTCATACCGAAACGTGTAGCCGAGAAAGTCGAGTCGCTCCGTTCCCTCTCCGTGTTCCGGTCCGAGCCGCACGATCCGGGTCTTCTCGCGATTGATCGTAAGGCCAAGCCACCCTTCGGTCGTTGCCTCCACCCACGCCGGTATTCGATCCCCGATGTACTTCGCCATGATCACGAAGTCGTCGGCGTAGCGGACCAGCCGGGCTTTCGCCCACGTGCCTGGACCGTGCTGCCGATGAAACCTCACATCGAACCAGTGCAGGTACAGATTCGCCAACAGGGGGGAAATCACTCCGCCCTGTGGCGTCCCGATCCCTTGGGTCGGGCGGCTCCGCTTCGGCCGTCCGTTCTCGTCACGATCCTCCACCAGCGCTTCCAGCCACTGACGGAGCAGGCGCAGCACCGATCGGTCTGCCACCCGCCGCTCGACACACTGCAACAGTTTGTCGTGCGGGATCGTGTCGAAATAGGCTTGCAGGTCTGCATCGTAAATCTCCGCGTATCCCTCCTTCACGTTGCGCTCGATCGCGGCGAGCGCCTCGTGGGCCTTTCGACCCGGACGATAGCCATACGACGCATCCAGGAAGTCCGCTTCAAAGATCGGTTCCAGGATGAGGCGAGCCGCCGCCTGCACCACTCGGTCCCGAACCGTCGGGATTCCGAGCGGCCGTCGTTTGCCATTGTCCTTAAGGATGAATACCCGGCGCACCGCCTGTGGCTTGTACTGCTTCGTGAGCAACTCCTGACGCAATGTCGCCACCAGTGTTGTCACTCCGCTGGGTGTGGCCTCAATCTCCTCGATCGTGACCCCATCCACCCCTGGCGCGCCGCCGTTATCGGCGACCAGGACCCAAGCTGCCTCAAGCACGTCGAGCCGAGCGATCAGGCCATACAGCGTGTAAAACCGGAACGTCGGCTCTCGCTTCGCTTTCTCGTAGAGCTTCTGTCTCAGCGTGAAGAGGTTCACGGGCAGGCGCTTGCCGTTGACCACGAAGGCCTTGGGCATTTGCACTGGCATCGATTCTTCCGTCGTGGCGGGTTTTCTCCGCAATCGGCTCTCCACGTTTCTGACTCCGCATTCTGTCGGCAGGGGAGCTTCGCTCCACGTCCGTTACGACGCTTCCCCGCTACTACCTCCCCCTCCGACTCCCGGCCGTGCAGCGCGAACCGTTATGCATTCCGATCCTCACCTGCAGAGGTACGACCCCAAGCACGCCGGGTCTCTCAGGTTCCTCGACTTCTCTCTCGCGACGCGCCGTCTCTCTTTACCCCGGGAAGCCAGGCAACTGTTCGCCTATGTTCCCATCGCCTGTTCTGGCTTCACCCTCTCTGGCGGGCTGGCCGCTTCCATCTTAGTGTTTCGAGGCCTACGAGAGTTCACTCGCGTTACGGCTCACCGCTTCGCATTGCAGGGCTTCGACCCGCCGATTGCTCGGCAACGCCGCCTGCGCTGCTACATGTGTCATAGGCATTTCACATGGTGAACTCCTTTCATTTCACAAGAGCAGTCAGGCTTGGCCTGACGCACCAGAGGACACAGAGGACACAGAGGTGATTAATTCTGTGCCTAGCTACACACGCGTGAACGAAGCTGTCCTATTGTTGTATCCGTTTTGCAAGTTTCTTCCTGATGTTCATTTTTCTGTTGTCCTCTGTGCCCTCTGTGTCCTCCGTGGTGAAAAAAACACGCAGAGAAACCCTGACGCCTCACGGGTCGTACCCCCTCGCACTAGTTCCTCGGCAGCCCTCTGCGCGCCTCCGCGCCCTCCGCGGTAGAAAAGCAGTTGCAATCCTCGAATGTCGCACGCCGCCAGAATCGCGAACGACCGACAGCAATTATCGCCGAACATCGCCCGGCTCCGACCTTCGTATGCCAAGATCGAAAGCGAGCCATACCGTCCGGGCGAATGGAAAGAACAGCAAAGGCATCCCCCCGGCGAGAATCACCGCCACCCACTGCACCGCCGTCCATGGAACGTCCGGCCACGCGCTCACTATCCGCACTACGATAGCGATGACGGTGATCAATTCGGCAACCACCAGGTTCAAGGCATACGCACCCAGCCAGAAGTCCGACGACTCTCCGCGATCGAGCGTGAGGCCGCAGGTCGGACAGGCGTCACTCATCTTGAACCAGTGGCGCAGGATACCGTTCCCGCCACAACTTGGACACCGCAGCAGCGCCGCGCGTGCGAGCATCCTCGTCAGAGAGACACGAGACGAATGGCCGCCAGCGGTACTTCGCGCGTTTATCACTCGATAGGCACGAGGTTGGCTACGATTCGCTCACGATCCGGCTCGAGAAAGGGCGCCAGCACTACCTTCTCGCCGAGCGTCTCCTCATCCTCGTCCACACCGAATCCGGGCCCGTCGGTAGCGATCTCGAACAGAATCCCGTTCGGCTCGCGAAAGTACAGGCTCCGGAACCAGTAACGGTCCACCGGCCCGCTGTTAGGCACCTTGAGCTCGGCCAGCCGATCCACCCACGCCTCGTACTCCTCG
Source organism: Gemmatimonadaceae bacterium (assembly GCA_041743285.1). Lineage (GTDB taxonomy): Bacteria > Gemmatimonadota > Gemmatimonadetes > Gemmatimonadales > Gemmatimonadaceae > JALZIF01. The sequence goes on along the minus strand of JBGTNB010000304.1, from coordinate 36,612 downwards.
AATGTCGGGGTCCGGAAAGCGACATGGTGCACGCCGCCCGCGCCCTGCGCTGCCGCTGGCAGATCGGGGAGCACCGCCACGTGGACCTCGGCGTGCGGACCGCCGGCACCCATTTCATAGACATGGATCTGATGCCCGGCATGCTCTGGATGCTCGTACTGGCGTACTGGACTCATCGCGACGGCTCGCTGAAGCATCACGTCGGTCGGCCGAAGCAGTGGCACACTGAGCACGATCGGTCCGAGACCGCGCACCTGATGCTCCGAGGGTACCGGACTCTTCGACCATGGTTGCGACTCACCGGCACCGCCATCATCGATGAGCGACAGGCGCTGCCCTTCTCCATCCTCGAAGTCCAGCGTCAGGCGGCCGTCCCGCTCGACGATCTCGCCGGTTCGCACATTTTGTTCTGGCAGATGTTGGCGCCACCACTCGAGCGTTTTCAGCCCGTTGACGCGCAGATGAGTTCGCGTAATGGACCGGGTGCCCCGGCGCTCGGGCTGCACCGGCCAGTCGAAGAACGTGAGATCGGTTCCCGGCGTCCCCTTCGCATCTGCGTAAAAGAGGTGGTACGCGCTCACGTCGTCCTGGTTTACCGAACGCTTTACCAACCGCATTCCAAGCGTCTTTGTGTAGAAGCGGTGATTCTCTCGAATACGCGCCGAGATGGCGGTGACGTGGTGCAGTCCGAGCAGTTGCATCTGGGTCCTCTCACGAATGGATCAACTCCTAAGTTACTCATGATGGCTCCGAGTTACGCGCGAATGGCCCGAGAGGTTCCCGGAAGCGGTGCCCAACTGCTTGCAACGGTCGAGCAGGATGTGCTAGCCAGGGGTCCTATCGGCAAATACGGCGGCGGGCCGATGCGGTTGCCTAACGTCGTCGCAGACTCAGCATTCCTTCGAGAACGGCACGGGCGCTCTGCTCGGATATCACCCTTGCCGGTGGCAGCAGACCGGCCGGCATCCGCGTGCGTCCAAGATGCTTGCGTGCCGCCTGGGTCGCATAGACTATGGCGTCAGGCGGAATCATGGTAAGATCATCGATGCCTATCGTCAGAACGCGAACCCGTTCCGCCGCGCCGGCGCCGGCCAGATAATTTCGCACGTCGGTCCCGAAACGGGCATCGGACACCAACACGAAAGCGTCGAGCCCCCGCAGCGCGCCCCATTCCGTCTCAAAAAGATCGAAGCGCACGGTAAGCTTGATGTGTGTCTTGCCGAGTCGCGCCGCGAGAGCACCGACCTTGGTTGCTAGCGCCTCGGTAGAGACGAGCAGATGAGCGCGGTGAATCGCTCGAGGAAGCGGCCGCCGCGGCTCGATCAGCTCCCCGAGTACGGTGCGCACGTCGAGACCAAAATCCTCCTGCAGCTCGCGTTGCAGGCCATCCGCCTGATCTCGCGACGTCGCGATGACTGTCGCGCGAATCCGACCGCGATCGAATGCCACGGCAAACAGTTCCGAAAGCTCGGATACCGGAACACCACGCGCAATGCCCGCGGCGAGCACTTCGGCCATCCATGGTACCGAAGGCAATGGCCTTGATCGCCAGGTCTTTGCTGCTTCCGCCACAAAAACACCGGATCTGCTGCGCATCTCGACCAACCCGTCGGCCTCGAGCTCGCGATAGGCCGCGGCGACCGCGCGAGCATCGACCGTCATCTCGGCGGCGAGCTCACGGGTGCTTGGCAGCCGCCCGCCTGGCGTGACCGCGCCGATCTGAAGCGCGCGAAGGATCCGCTGCCGAAGCGTTCGCACGATGTCGGATTTTCGTATTCTGTTCACTGGAATCGCCCTGTACGGCTCAACGTGGTCGCGCATGCACTTACCGTGCTCATCGGTGAACTGTGCGGCAGTTTTCTGCAGCATCCGAATGCAGCAGATAGCGGCGTCAGCCGCACCATCTGAGACACAATATCGCAAGGAATCAAGAACTTTGGCTCGCCTTCGCGGATTTTTTCCGACTAAGTGATCTCAATGCGTAGGCGGAAGTGCGCGTGGCATTGGTTCTGCCTTTGCCTAGCCACTAATCGCAACGGGTTCCGCTTGGAGCCTATCAGCGATGGCCTACTGTGGCGAGGGCAATACCTAACTTCGCGGCGTGCGAACGTCCGCGGCAGCGCCTGTATTCAGGAGGGGTTCCATGGCAGAACGGAAGGACACGCTCGTCGTAGAACGGGCGGAACAGCTGTGGCATCCGGGTACGCGACGCGAATTTCTGCGGCTACTCGGTGTCGGCGGAACAGTAGTGATGCTGCCGGCCGTGTTCGGCGCGTGCAGTGACGATGATCCGGTACGTCCGCCACCGGGCGGCGGCGGTGTGACGCTCAACCTCGGCAACGACACTGGCATTCTGAATTACGCGTACGCACTCGAGCAGCTGGAAGCGGGTTTTTATGCGGCGGTCGTCGGTTCCGCGGCTTTCAACGGCATGAACGCCGAGCAAAAGGAAGTGTTCACCGACCTACGCAATCACGAAGTTATCCATCGCGAGTTCCTGAAGGCTGCATTGGGGGACGACGCAATCGATTCGCTCGCACTCAACCAGGCGACGGTGACCGCCGCGCTGGCCAGTACGGCGTCCATTCTTAAGACGTCCGAGGCGTTCGAAGACCTCGGAGTAGCCGCGTACAATGGAGCGGGCAAGTATCTCACCGATCCGGCGCTTTTGACAATAGCCGGAAAGATCGTCTCGGTCGAGGCGAGGCACGCCGCGGCCATTCGTGACATGCGCGAGGGCGCCGGGCTCGCGGGAACGCCGGCCGGAACGCGCTTCGCTGGCGACGACGTGGTGAACTCGAGCGGTCTCGATGTGAAACTCGAACCCGCGGCAGTGCTTGCGCGCGTGGTCGCGACGGACTTCGTCACCACGGAAGTGAGCATCGGAACGCAGCCACCGACCAGGCAGGGAACGACGGATTTTGGTCCGCCGAACCCGACGCCCTGACCTAACGCAGACAGGAGAAGGAGAACTACATGCAGAACGATATGACGATCCTGGGTGGCATCGACCCGGAGATCACTGAACGTATTGCCTCCCGGCGCGAAGCCATTGGTCGTGGCGCGGCGATGAGCTCCGGCGTGGCAGCCGCGCTCGCGCTCGGATCCATTCCAGTCGCGCTGGCGGCGCTCAGCCGCAACGCTTTCGCGCAGGGTACGCCTGCAGATGTACAGGCCGTGATAGACTTCGCCCTCATGCTGGAGATTTTCGAAAACGAGTTTTACAAGGCCGTGCTCGGCACGAGCGACTCCGCGGTACAGAACACGGCGTTCGCCGCCGTCCGCGCCATGGTGCCAGCCACAGCGCTTCCTGCATTCCAGCAGATTCAGGAGCACGAGGCGGAACACGTGCAGTTCCTCCTGAACAACGGAGCCGTGAACACGCTCAACCTCGACGCCGACAGCTTCGATTTCACCGGTGGCCGCGGGTCAGGAACCGGGCCGTTCGCGCAGGCGACCGCAGATCTGGATCACCTGCTGGCGGTGGCGCAAGGCGCGGAGGATACTGGAGTCCGGGCGTACAAGGGGCAGGCGCCTAACCTCATGTCCAACACAGTGGTGCTCGAGGCCGCGCTGCGCATTCACTCAGTGGAAGCGCGCCACGCGTCGAAGATCCGGCGGCTGCGGCGCCAGACGGGCGCACCGGCGGTTGTGAAGTACAGTGGAACCATTTCCGGCGGCGGCGCGGCAGCCGCCGGGGCAGGAAACCTGACGAACCCGCCGGCAGGTGCGGTGGCCGCCTTCGCTCTCATCTATGAAGGCGAAGGAAACACCATGCAGGCCGGCGTGAACATCACTATGCTGCCTAACCTGCCGAGTGGCATCGACGTGACGGCGGCGGCGACGGAAGCGTTCGATGAGCCGCTTACGAAGGCGCAGGTGGTGGCCATCGTGCAACCGTTCTTCATCGACGACCTTTCGTAATTGCAGAGAGAGAAGGTACGAGCGGGTCGGGCGCGATCGCCTGGCCCGTGAGGCCGGTATCAGCACCGTACGGCCGGTGTGCAGCGGAGGTCTCGTTGCGCGCCGGATGTCGCTTTCAGGGTCTTGCGACGTCGCCCGCGTCGCCAGTCGTTTTACGTCCGTCTCACACGCGAACACCGGGCCCATATCATTGCGCCTGTGGATTTCCGGCTTTCGCCGGAATGAGGGGCATTCGCCGGAACACACGCCCGAGTTCAGCAAGGACGTGTTCTTGGCACAGCGAGAAGCCGTGGGGGCGGGAAGTATCCCGTCTTGCCATCCCTGGTCCACGCGAGCAGGTTGGCCGATCAGACAGCCACCGTCCGCCCGGAGCCTCATGCCTCGTACTATTCGACTGCTGCTCGTGCTCGTAGTCGCCGTTACCACTACGTCCGAAACAGCCGCGCAGCGTCGTCCCAATATCGTTTTCGTTCTTTCCGATGACCACGCCGCGCACGCACTGTCGGCATATCGTCCCCACCTGAGCTATGGAGCACGCCTTCCCGATACACCGAATCTCGACCGCCTCGCCGCGAGTGGCATGCTGTTCGCCAATGCATTCGTTACGAACTCCATCTGCGCGCCCGCACGGGCGGCGGTGCTGACCGGACAATACGGCCACCTGAGCGGTGTGATGACGAATCGGGAGCCGCTGCACCCCACGCACACGACATTTCCAAAGTTGATGCGTGATGCTGGCTACGCGACCGCACTTTTCGGCAAGTGGCACCTCAAGGCAGAGCCGTCCGGATTCGATCATTACGAGATCCTTGCTGGCCAGGGACCGTACTACAACCCGCCGCTGCACTCGGCAACCGATACGGTTAGGCACTCCGGCTACACTTCTGACGTAGTCACGAACCGCGCCCTGACGTGGCTGGCGGCGCGTGGCGATACCAGTCAGCCGTTTCTGATGCTCGTCCATTACAACGGAGTGCACCGCTTCTGGGATCCCGGCCCGGAGCAGATGGGGATGTACCGCGATACCATGATCGCCGAACCGGCCACGTTATGGGATGATGGATCGGGTCGCGTTTTCCGCGCCACCGATCCGGAGATGACGATTGCGCTCGATCTGATGTCGCGTGATCTCAAGCTGGAGGCTCCGGCCGGCCTTACGCCGGAGCAGCAGACGCAATGGGATGAAGGCTACGCCGAAGAGAACACAGCGTTTCGCGCAGCGGGCCCCACGGGAGATGCGCTCACGCGGTGGAAGTACCAGCGTTACATCACCGATTACTTGCGTGTGCTGGCCGGTATCGACACGAACGTGGGCCGTATTCTGGATGCGTTGTCTCGCACCGGCCTCGAGGACGAGACGATCGTGATTTACCTGTCGGATCAGGGCTTCTTCCTCGGAGATCATGGCTGGTTCGACAAGCGATGGATGTACGAGGAGTCGCTGCGCACACCGCTCCTAGTCCGCTGGCCAGCAACCGTGCATCCCGGTTCGGTGAACCGCGACCTGGTCATGAACCTCGATCTCGCCGAAACGGTTCTGGCAATGGGCGGCGTGAGCGCGCCGTCATCCATGCAGGGCGAAAGTCTCGTTCCCCTGCTCCGCGGACAGACGCCTGACGATTGGCGCGACGCGATCTACTACCAGTACTTCGAGTATCCGGGGTGGCACATGGTGCGCCGCCACTACGGCGTAAGAACGGCTCGGTACAAACTCATCCGGTATTACGAGGTCGACGAATGGGAGCTGTTCGATCTGGCGAGGGATCCGAACGAGATGAGGAGCCTGTACGCGGATCCGGCCTACGGATCAGTGGTTACCAACCTGAAAGAGCGGCTAGCGAAGTTACGGGCACAGTACGCCGTGCCGGAGCAGGATCCCGTACCTTACGAGACGTTCACTCTACCAGAGGGTTATCGCCGAAGCCCGTGAACCGGCACGGCCCAGGTTCGCAGTGAACTGGGGGCTCGCACGCACGCCGGGTTCGCCTCCTACCAGTTCACGATAGGCAGGACTCTCCGTCCGCGAGGGTTTTCGCGGGCAATATTTATCAGCCCTATCTGCACCCCCTCCAGTACACGGGTGTAATTGACGATGCCAATCGTCAGCCCGCCCTGCGTGCCCTCGATGTAGCTCACGGCCGACAGCACCGCTCCCCTCTGCATTCCCAGGTCATCTATACGAAAGAATGCCGGGGCGATCGCCAGCGCGCTCACCTCACGTCCGCCCACGGCCGGAGCGATCGCCAATCCCTCGATCCTCGGCGCGCCGATTCCCACGCCGGCGAGAGTTACCCACCTGACCGTCCCGCCCGACCCCACCCCGATGCCGGCAATCGTCAGGCCGGTCACGTCGCCACCGCCGCCCGCGCCAATTCCGGCAATCGTAATCCCCGCCATCCCCTCGCCAGCGCCGACTCCTATTCCGCCTATCGAAAGGCCGCGCAACCGGCCGCCCGCCCCGACTCCGATTCCACCCACCGAAATGCCCGTCACGTCCCCCCCGGATCCGACGCCGATCCCACCCAGCGAGATTCCTCGCACACCGCCACCGGCGCCCGCTCCGATTCCACCGATGATCAGCCCTTCCGCACGCCCTCCCGTTCCGGCGCCGATCCCTCCGATCATTATGCCGCGAAGATCACCCCCTGCCCCTACTCCTACTCCGCCTATCGCCAACCCGCGTACCGAACCGCCGCTCCCGACACCCACTGTGCCGAGCATTACGCCGGTTGCCGATTCGCCGGCTCCTACACCAACGCCGCCGATTCCTATGCCCCTGAACCTCTCGTCGGCGCCCACGCCGAACAGACCCACGCCAATACCATCGATCCGCGCCGCTCCGGTCATCGGAAGCCCGATGGCCAAGCCGTTGACCTCGCCGCGAACCGGCCGGTGGGGGGACCAAATCGTTAGGTTGACACCGTTTACCTCTTCGAGCCGGCGATCGCGAAAATTGATCCGCAGCCCGTTGACCCGGGGCGCGTCGCCGATGGCGACGGGAGGTTGCGCATTCGACGCGGCGGGACTTGCCAACGGCAGGCAGATCCAAACACCCGTCAGAAGAACCGTACGGCGCGTGATAAAGCTCGGCATAGGACCGGATGATAGGGCAGGAAAATGGCACTGTGCGGGCCGCTGACCCCTACCGTACGAGGGCAATCCATTCCAGGTGTCAGCCCGGAAAGGGCTGATCTGGCAGTCAGCCCCCTGTCCGCACCGAGATCATTGCCTGTCGCAGCAGCGCCCGGACCGGCTCCGCCATATGAACGCCATGTACATTGCTCAGGATCGCTACCGTGACGCCTGCCGTCTGCGCATGCCACACGCCGGCGCTCTGCCCGGCGGTGTTGCCGAGATGTCCTAACAGGAGATCGTCGTCGTACGGTGCCGCGATTACCCCGAACCCGTACTGCCAGCCATCGCCACGCTCTATCCATGTCGTGCTCGCCAATTCCAGCGCGACCGTAGCGCCCGTGTAGTATGCACGCGTAAAGGTTGCGACGTCGGCGGCGGTCGCGACGACGGCACCCGCACCGCCTGCACCTCGAGTCAAGGCAGGATCAGGGACAAATGCCGACAGGTCGTCAGGCTTACCGTCACCGGTGAAGTCCAAGAACGCGTGCGCGCGGGGCTGCGGCACGGTGTCCTCGCCGGCGACGAACGTTCTCGTCAAAAGAAGCAAATCGAGAACGTACTCTCGAAGCAGCTGCGAGTACGGGCGCTTGGTCGCACGGGCGGCAATCAGTCCGAGCAGCAGGTAGTTCGTGTTGGAGTACTCCCACCGCGCGCCTGACGCGAAGCCCGGCTCGCCGATGAAGCGCAGATTCTCCTCCGGGGGCCAAGGAGCGGCCATCTTCGAGCGGATCTCCGGAAGAAACCCTGGGTGTCGGGCGTAATCGGCAAGGCCGCTGGTCTGGCGAAGCAATTCCTTGACCGTCACCCCATCGCCCCCGGGCAGACCGGGAAACCAGCGCGTAAGCGAATCGTCCAACGCAAACACTCCCTCGTGAACGAGCCTCAGGACCAGCGCGGCAGTGTACGACTTGGTAATGCTTCCGGCATCGAATACAGTCGCCGTCGTAACCGGAGTTCCCGACCATGCCTCTCCGCTCACGCCAAGCCAGGTTTTTCCGCCGGGAAATATGATCGCCGCGGACGCTCCGGTGGCGCCAATCGCCGTGCGAATCGAATCCAGAGTAAGCGCGAGGCGTGCCGAGTCCGGCAATGGTGCCTCAGTTGCTACAAGACTCTGCCCTAACGCGGGGAGAACGCCCGCACAGCCCATGGCCGTCGCGGCAATCGCGGCACGGAGTGTTCGACTTACAGAATGGATGCTCATTCGGACGTCTGCTCGCGGATCAGATCTCGCTGCTCGGTAAGGACTTCGTCGCACCACGCCAGCGCGGCTCGCGCCGCGAGAACTCTCGCGCGCACCGTCAAACGCAGGTAGCGCGCATCTTCGGCCGTGGCGGCTTCGGAAAGCATGGCGTGCACGGACTCGAGCATAGCGATTTGGCGAGCGCGCTCCGCTCTGTAGGTTTCGATGTGGGCAGTCAGCACCGCGGGCTCGAGGTGCGCCCCGAAATACGTCTTGAGCAGAATCTCGAGCCGGGGGGGTGTCGCTACCACAGGCTCGCGCAGCCAACTGTCGAGCTGCTGCCGCCCCTCGTCCGTGATGGCGTACAGGTGCCGCGTCGGCCGGCCGTCGCCCGGCTCCGAGGTCCGCGTCACCAATCCCCCTTTCAGCAGGCGGCTCAGCACTGGATATAGATGGCCCAGGCTCTCGTTCCAGAAGTGGGAAATGCGCTCGGCGACCTCCTTCTTGATGTCGTACCCGGAGCGCGGCCCCCCGGCAAGCAAACCGAGGATGGCATACTGGGTACGCGAAGCCTTTTCTCGGCTATTGGCCCGACGTGGCGGCGCGGGGATCATATCACGAAGATATATATCTGACTGATATATACAAGCGCTCAGAATTCAGCAACTGAGAACCGCCAGACTTCCGCGCTCAGCCCAAGTATTGTCGGAACTCAGCTTCGATCGCTGGGGTTGAATTTGGTAATCTGGATCACAGATTGAGCTAGTTGCCACCGCGCCGATCGTTGTGCCCCCCAATCGCCGCTTTAGCAACCATTTGTTCCTCGAACGACCGCCTTTCCGCCGTACCCTTCGTCGAGCTCGCTCGTCTTTTCTAGGCCAGCAACTGCGCCGGCCTCATCCGTGTCACATCACAGATGGGCTGCAGTCCATGGGCTTGCCGCCGCACCCGCAGTACTCCGCAGTTCAAGTTGCACCCTCCGCCTGGCGAGACTTTTCACGATGCGTCTCCCCGTTCTCCTGCTCATGCTCACCGCCAGCGTAGTCGCTGGCTGGCGCGAGCTGCGTCCGCGCCGGCAGGTGGCGGTATCGCAGGCGGCGGCGCTGGAGCCAGTCACCCGGAGCGAAAAGGCCAAGAGAAAGGGCTCAGGGGTCGAGTCTGGCGTCATCGTTTCCTCGGGCCTTGCCGCGGATGAGAGCGCTGATCCTCTTCCCAGAACCCCCGATGCCGTGCGTGCACGGATTCGGGAGGCGGAGCACGGCACCTATATCGACGAGATCCTTCTGTCGCGCGACTCCGCACTGGTGCGTTGGCCGGATCGCGTGGAGCGGCCGTTACGCATCTGGGTGGCGAGCGGCGCTCAGTATCCCGACTGGAAAGACTCCTACGCGGATCGCGTGCGAGAGGCATTCGTGGGGTGGGAGCAGAACGGGATCCCGATGCGGTTCACCTTCGCGGTCGATTCCACCGATGCCGACATTCATGTCGGTTGGGTCGATCGTTTCGATGCGGCGATCAGTGGCAAGACGCTATGGTCGCGCGACAAGCGGTGGTGGATCGTGGGCGGCACCATCACTTTGGCGCTCCATCATAACTACGGTGACTCGCTCGACGGCAACGCTATCTACGCCATCGCGCTTCACGAGGTAGGGCATTTGCTCGGCCTCGACCACACAGCGGACGCCAATAACATCATGACGGCCCGCGTGAGGGTGCGCGAGCTTTCGGCGGCCGACCGTGCAACAGTCCGCCTTCTGTACTCCCTCCCCCCCGGCTCGATCAAGTAGACCGCCGGAAGCACGGCGCGCGCTTCTTGCAAAAGTGCGCGCGCATGAGCTCAGATCACATCTACGAAGTGGCGATCGTCGGCGGCGGACCGGCGGGACTGAGTGCTGCCATATGGCTGGGCCGCTACCGTCGCCGCGTCGTGCTCTTCGACTCGGGCGATCCACGCAACTGGGAAACGCGCGGAATCCACGGGTATCTCGGCCTTCCCGATGTGCTGCCGTTCGATCTTCGGGGGCGCGGCCGGGACGAGGCCCGCCGGTTCGGTGCCGAGCTGGTCGATGCGCACGTGGAGCGCATCTCCCGGCTCGGCGAGGAGGAGTTTCAGCTCGAGATTCAGCCGCTGGCCGTTGAGAAAGCGACCCCGCGCGAGCTGGAGACGCGCTCGGTCGCCGCTCCCTACCAGGTGACTGCACGACGTCTGCTGTTGGCGTTCGGGATCAAGGATGTCTGGCCGGACGTCGCGGGGCTGGACCCTTGTTACGGAGACACGGTGCACCACTGTCCGGACTGCGACGGTTACGAAGCCAGCGGTTGCCGCATCGCCGTCATCGCGTCGGGCAGGAGCGCGGTCGGAATGGCTTTCTCATTGTCTACCTGGAGTGACCAGATCACGATCTGCACCAACGGGGCTCCGGCTCGTATCGAGCCCGAGCATCACGAGAAGCTCGATGCCCTAGGCATTTCCGTCCGCACCGAATCCATCACCCGCCTGCATAACAATGAGGGCGCGGTACGGGCGCTCGAGTTCGAGCGAGGCAGTGAACTGCCGTGCGATCGCATTTTCTTCTCGATAGGCCATGGGCTGGCCGACGATCTGGCGGCGCAGATCGGATGCGAGCGCGACCACGAGGGCATGATCGAGGTCGACAAGGCATTTCGCACTTCGATTCCTAACGTATTCGCCGCCGGCGACATCGTACCCGGTCCGCACCTTGGCATAGTGGCCGCCGCCCACGGCGCCGTAGCCGCGGCGGCGATAAACAAGAGCTTGGTGCCGGAGGGAAGGAGACTGTGAAGTGAGATGAGAGATGCGAGATGCGAGGACGGCAACGCGCAGCCGTTCTCGCAACTCGCATTTCCCATCTCGACTCCGTCAGCCCACGAGCAACTCCCCCACCCCTCCTCCCTCATGCGCGAGGAGCCAGCGCTTCCGCTCCAGTCCACCGCCGAACCCTGTCAAGTCACCGCGTGCGCCTATCACACGGTGGCAGGGTACGATGATCGGTATTGGATTGCGCCCGTTTGCCGCGCCGACCGCTCGCATCGCTTTCGGAGCGCCGAGCCTCCGGGCCAGCTCGCCATAGCTGATGGTCTGCCCGTGGGGAATGGCGCGCAGAGCTTCCCAAACTCGAGTCTGGAACGGAGTGCCCTGCGCTCCAAGCGGCAAGTCGAACTGGGTGGACGCGCCGGCGAAATAGCTGGTGAGCTGAGCGCGGACCTCGGTGAGAATCGCGTCGGCGGCTGTTCCTCCTGTTGCTCGTTCCCACTCCCCGCTGCCGATCCCACCGCCAGGATGCGGCGTGAAGTACACCCCGGCGAGATGAGAGTCGGAAGCAACGAGCATCAGCTCGCCGACGGGCGATGGCATGACATCGAAGCGCAGCATGTGACGATCGGATTGGGTGAGAGAGTTCGCCTGCGGACGATAAGCCGCTGGAAGTAGAATAGCACGCGCCTGGAAGCGGGGCTGGCCATTATCGGACGTGGCATTGGGGGCGCTGGCATCCTTTTCATGAGGGGGGCGGCAATTCCTTCCCGGTCCGTCACGGAACTTTCGTCCGCCCGGCGCCATCGACCTACCTCCACCCGAGCCATGCGCCGTCACAAGTCATTTTGTGGCATGAAGTTAACTCTGGCGACCAGCGGGCTGTGCCTCGGCATGGGCCATGCCTTGCCAATACCCCACAGGCATCGAAGCTGCGCTGCGCCGAACCTCCGTCGCCGCCCAAGATCCGGAGGATTCCGTGGGAATACAAACATCGTTATGGAGCCGCCACGCCGCCGGTGACATCGCCGCGCGAGAGGCGCTGCTCGCCGCGCATCTGAACCTTGTTCACCACGTGGCGAGGCAGCTCTCTAGAACGCTCGCTCCGCAAGCCGACTTCGATGAGCTCGTGAGCGCCGGTGCAATGGGCCTCATGAGCGCTCTCGACCATTTCGACGTTGAGCGAGGGCTGGCCTTCAGCACTTTCGCCGTGCCGCGCATTCGGGGAAGCATTCTCGACGAGCTGCGCCGTCTCGACCACGTACCACGCTCGATTCGCCGCAAGTCCCGCGACATCGGCGCCGCACGGGAAACTCTCACTCGAACGCTGGGCCAGATGCCTGACGATCGCGCGCTGGCCAGTCACCTCGGAGTCGACATCGACACCCTCTGGCGCTGGAAGACGGACCTGGAAAGCGCGGTCCACATCTCCCTGGAGCGCACGGCGGGCGATGGTGAGGATTACACGCCGACCCCGGCCGACATGATCTCCGATGGCAGTAATGAGGAGATCGAGGACCGTATCACGTTGGGGCAGGAAGTCGCCGTCCTGCGAGACGCAATTCTCCAACTGAAGAAGCAGGAGCGGATAGTCCTTTCGCTATACTACTTCGAGGAGCTCAAGCTGCACGAGATAGCCGCGATACTAGGCCTGACCGAGAGTCGCGCATCGCAGATCCGCACCAAGGCTCTCTCACGGCTGCGCGCTGTGCTTGGATCACTGCGCGCCGACGTCGCGTGACCGGGACTCCGGACGGGCGCGCCACGCTAGGCAGCCTGTGTGCGGTCACCACGATGCCGACTCTCGATCCGCGCTCGCCGGCCGCCGCATCGGCACTGAGCGACGCTTTCTTCTCGGAGACACGGCTTCTCAACGACCTCATTGCCATAATGCGGCAACAGCGCGACGCCGCATCGCGTGATGACTTGCCGGGGATGGATGACAGCGTGTTCGCCACGCAGCGCGTGCTTCACACCCTCGCCGAAGCACGACGGCGCCGACACGGCATTTACCGCACGCTCGGCGCACCGGAGGACGATGGCGTTGCGGCAATAGCCACGACGCTGGGTTCCGCGCTCACCCCCGAGCTGACCCACGCCCTCGACGTGCTAATGTCGACCGCTAGCGTACTCGCGCGCGAGGTAGCGGACAATCGAACCGCGTTGCGCCAGGCACTCGCCGCCGGCTAGAGAATATTCACCAGTCCCGCATGCGGCTGACGGAAGGCGACCACGAACGCCGTGACGATGGCTACCCAAATACCGATGTAGAGCGGCAGGAAATACTGTCGCTTGCGTAGCATATCCGGATATAGAATCGGCTTACCCGTCCACTTTCCGCGTGGTTTGTTGGGAAAAAAGAAGGTCTTGTACGTCTCGAGCGTTGCCACGGTGAAGCCTTCACCAGCCAGCGCGATGACCAGCAAACTGTCGGTGAAGTGCGCGATCAGGATTCCATAGCAGAGAGCGACGAACGGGCTGCGAAAGAACTTGAACCACTCGAAGCCCTCGTAAGGCGCATCCTTCCATGCGCCGCCTACAGCGGCGATCCAGCCACCGAGGCTTCCGGCAATTCCAACCGCCAGCCACCCTGGAATCGGGTCGGGAGTCAAGCGCTGGAACCATACCAGTCCCGTGATCAGAAGGAGCACGACGGTGAGCCAGGCAGCGCCTGACAGGAGCTGTGTCCTGCGGTTCTGCACTTTGCCGAAGACCGTGAACTGCATCGGGATGAAGTACTTCGACTGATCTTCCACGCGAATGAACGTCTTCCAGAATTCCGTTATCACCCGTTCGAGAACGTAGACGAGGCCGAACAGTATGACGTAGTTCGAGGCGCGGCTCATGTCGATATCCAGACCGTAGACGAGGCCCCCCGCAACCACGCCGCCAATCAGGACGCTGCGGAGGTAGCGTGCGCCGAACCCCTCGTGCACCGCATCCTTGTACATCCCCCAGGTAGCGGTGTGCGCGCCGGCGAGCAGTCCGACAATGAGCCCCAAGAACACGTTCATACGGTGGATTCCGGAGTGATAGGATTGGTCGTGATCCCCGCCGAGCGATAGGCGGCCTCGATCAACTCGAGATCGCGCTGAGCGGCGGAGATTGTGAAGCGCGGCGGACGTCCTTGCGCCAGCGCCGAAAGAAAATCATCGAACATCGCGTGCGATCCCGTCATCCTGCGCACCCCGGGAAACGTCATGCGGCGGCGCGCTCCGAATTGCGCGACGAATAGTCCGTTGGACTCGAACGCCACCGATCCGTTTGTTCCGTAGATCCGCGACAGGCGCACTCCCTTCAATGGCGACGGTGTTTCCCAGGAGAACGCCAGCGTGCCAACCGCGCCTTCGGCATACCGCATGGTGATCAGAAGGCTGCGCTCGAGTCCCGCGCCTGTACCCGGACGGAACGCCTCCACGCGTTCGGGCGTCAAACCGAGGTTGGCCATGAAGTTGATCCAATGTATGCCCCCTTCGTAAAGCGCTCCGCCAAGCACCCGGGAGGGCTCGTCCCGCCAGTCGCCGGTGTGCTGCATCTTGAGAGCCTTCACATCCAGGAACAGGATCCGGCCAAGCTGGCCCGAGCCGATTATACGGCGCAGCGACTCGGCCAGAGGCTTGTAGTAATAGTTCTCGGCTACCAGCACCTGACGGCTGCGAGCGCGCGCCTCACGAGCCACATCGGCGGCATCGGCCGCCCTCGGGAATGGTGGCTTCTCTACGATGACGTGCTTCCCCCCCGCGAGCGCCGCCATTGTGAGCGACAGGTGGGAATCTGGAGGCGTAGCGACCAGGACCGCATCGACGTCGCCGCTCGAGATTGCGTCCTCGTACGAGCCGAACGACCCGGCCCCGCCGAAACGAGCGCTGAATTCCTGCGCGCGTTCAGCCTGACGACTGGCGTACAGGCAGCTGACGCGCCCGCGGAAGGCGCGTAATGTGCGGCTGTGCGAGGCGGTTACCGCGCCGCAGCCCAGGAACACCAATCGAACCGGCGAGCCGACGGCCTCGGCTACGCTCACCGATCTTCCTCGAGGGCGCGGGTCGCCGTGCGAAGCGCGTTGGCTGCAATCGTCAGGCTGGGATTCACAGCCGCCGAAGTGGGCATGAAGCTGCCATCCACCACGTAAACGTTGTCGATTCCACGAAACCGGCAGTCAGCGTCCAGCGCCGAGGAACTCGGATCGACTCCGGCGCGCACCGTCCCGACTGCATGCGAAAACGTGTCGATAGGGTGGGTATACGAAAAACGTGCGCCCGCTCCGCGCAAAATCCGCCGGCACCATTCCACCAGCGCGCGGCGGGCGGCAAGATCGCGTGCCGAATAATCATGCTCGATGATCATTCTCGGGAGTCCATGGCGGTCCCGGATGTTGCGACTGATGCGCAGGCGATTCGAGGCGCGAGGCTGGTCTTCGGCGATACTGAGCAACCCCGTCACACGCCGGAGGGTCGGCTCGACCATCCGCATCAGCGGCTTCCCCAGCCGCTTCTGGAGACTCCCGGCCGGCGGAGCCATCACCTGCTGAATGCATCCGAGCTTGCCTTCGGGTGCATCGCCGGCCGGATCGCCGAAGTAGAAGTCGTGCACGCCCAGCTGCTTGTGAAACTCGCCCGCCGGATTCGGCGGCCGATCGAAGAACCCGAATGTCATAGCGTTGCAATGACGGAGCAGGTAGCGACCGACTACGCCACCCCCCGGGTTGTATGCTTCGAGACCCGAAGACAGCAGCAGGTGCGGCGTAGCGAGAACTCCGGCAGCGAAAAAGACCCGGGTGCCTCGATAGGCACGCCGGGCCCCGGTTTTCGCATCGACCGCGTGCACCTTCGTAGCCCGTGTGCCGTCCATTTCCACGCCGGCCACGACAGTGTTTGTCTCCAGCACCAATCCCCGCGCAATGAGATCGGGATAGACCACCGTGGAAACGTCGTTCTTAGCCTCTATCGCACAGGCGTGCGCATCACACGTCAGGCACCCGATGCAGGCGCGCCGCCCGCCATTCGCATAGTTGATGGCCAGCGGCAAACGAAAGGGAGACAGTCCGAGATCCCGTGCCGACGCGGCGATCCGTCTCGACAGCGCCGCCAGCGGCGCAGGTTGCTGTGGATACGGCTGCGCGCGCGCCGGTTCGGTCGGGTCTTCACCAGTGCAGCCGGCCACTCCGAGCACTCGTTCGGCATCGTCGTAGAACGGAGCCAGGTCGGAATAACCATAGGGCCACTCGGCACCGGAATCCCCAACGATTTCAGGAGGCGGCTCGAAGTCCCCCTCGCGAAAGCGGAAGGCAACGCCGCCGGCAAAGACCGACATCCCCCCCACGCAGTGGAAGCCGGCGACAGGCGACCTTTGACGTCCGGTGCGCAGTTCGTAAGGCGTCTCCGTCGAATACGCAGGAGTGAGCTCCCAGACGCCTTCAGGCAGCCAGTTCTCCGGGCTGCGCCGCACCCAGTCGCCCCGCTCCAGCACCAGTACGCGTTGCCCGGCCCGCACCAGCGCTAGCGCCGCGAAGGCGCCGCCGATGCCGCTTCCAATGATGATCGCGTCGTAATGGCGGGTATCGGTCAAAGACGCCGCGATTAGAGAAGGCGAGCCGGAACGTAGGCGGTGTCGCCATGTGGCGGACAACCGGGTGTGAGAGAAGGCACATGAAGATGGGCAGACGCCGCCTTCGAACCAACCCCAGAACGCATGAATACGCCGGCCCCGCCGCGGCTCGTCGGAAAACTGGTCGTCACGAAGTACCGCGCTCCCGCTTCCTAACCGCCGCCAGCGAAGGCAACTCCAACAGAATCATGGCCCCGTCTCGAGAGATCGAACCTTCGCCATCGCCGAGCCATGAGCGTGCGCCCGCGAGCAGCGCGTCGGAGGGCTCCGCACTCCAGGTCGTCTTGGCATCTGGACCCATCTTCACTCTTACCAACGCATCTTCCGCCGAGAAGTTGGCGTGCACCGCGTTCTCGCGCCCCGCTGCTACGGCCGACGCCGCGAGCAGCATCAACAGCGCCCGCACGAGCCTCGAGCGCGACACATGCACCGGCTCAACCCTGATATCCCCGCCCATTATTACCGTTACGTCCCTTAGATCGCGGTGGTATTTATGAAGCGCTATCGCCACGGCGGTAACTTCGGGTAGTTGCAGCGCCTCGGCGGGGGCTGCCGATTCGTCTCCCAGAAGCCGAAGATGCTGGACGAGCAACTCGAGCCGGCCGACTTCCTCCCGCAGCATATCGGCGTTCACTGACGGCGAATCTTCCATCCGCATGAGTTCGGATAGCGCTGAAAGCGTCGCTATCCGATTGCTTAGCGCATGCGCTATTCCGCCGATCAGCGAATCGGATAAACGAGCCCAGCTATCGGAGACCGGATCGGTAGTCATGCGGAGAGCAATATATCCGCGCGCTCCCGGAAACAGGTCTCCGGCGTCAGACGGTAAGGCTTCTCGAGATCGATTACGCGCGTTAGACCTGCTGCACTAGATCCTGAACGCGGTCCCCTTCATCTCGACCAACTCACGGTCGCCAATCTCGGTATCCTGATCGCGCAGCCGATCCCTCGCCCATACTAGCGATTCCAGATAGAGGTCGGTAACAACTCGCACGCTCATGCCGGTAGCTGCGAGGAGCGCGGGCACGTACTCCCACTCCGCCCACTCATAGGCTTGCACGAGTTGCAGAACGTTGGCGTAAGGACCGTGCGAGTCGAGCAGAGCCGAGCGCACGTCAGGCGCGAGGTCAACGCGCGAAAGAATTTCCGAGAGTGGCATCTCGAGTAGCGATACGAAGGCCGAAACCAGGCCGACGAGGAAAAGCTGCCCACCCGCCGCGCCCCCTCCACTGGCACGACCGATCATCTCGCACATCCGTGCGCGGGCGATCGCCCGTATCGCCCGTTCCGTGTCCAGTTCGCTCCGCGGCGCCATTGAGGATGCGAACAGCAGAGACAACCAACGCTGAAGCTTGTCGCGGCCGAGCAGCTGAATGGCGTGGGCCATCGACTGGATGCCCACGCTGCCTCGCACGGACGGATCCACGATGCGGAGAAGGAGAAACGACAGCCCTGGACTGGTGGCGAGCGCGTCCTCGATCTGCTCGTCCGACGTATTAGTGTCGCGTAACAGGCTGAGGATCTTGATGATGCCAAGGCCCTCCAGCGGGATGTTGCGTTCGGCAAGTATCTCGGGATACCCCAGGAAGTAGCCCTGAAACATCTCGAATCCTAACGACCGGGCCAACTGGTAGGCTTCCTCGCTCTCGATCTTCTCCGCCAGCAGCTTCACGCCGGAACCCTCGAGCGACCGCGCCAGCGCAGCGATGACCTCGGGCGTGTGTGCTAGAAAGTCCACCTTCACGATGTGGGCAAGTCGCGAGATGGACTCGCTAATTTCGGTGCTGGCGAAGTGGTCGAGGGCCAGAGTGTAGCCTGCCGCGGCAAGTCTTTCGCATGCCCGTACGGTGTACTGGTCGCCGACTGCCGTCTCCAGCAGCTCGATGACCACCTGTGAGGGATCGAGCAGCTCGAACAGATCGCTCACCAACATGTCGCTCGTGATGTTCACGAAGGCGGTTAGCCCGCCGGTGATTCGCTCCAGGCCCATGTTGAGCACGGAATGGATGATCACGTCCGACGACATTGTCCTGGCATCCGCTCCCGACGCCCAGTTCTGCTCCAGGCTGGTCCGGTAAAGAAGCTCGTACCCGACGAGCTTTCCATCGCGGTCGAGAATCGGTTGCCGGGCGACGAAAATATTCATGACGTTGACGGGTTTCGTTCAGATTGGAGGATTTTAATCTTCTTCGGCCAACCGCCTGGATGGGGGGCTCGATCATCCAAAGTCTCGACACGTGGCCCGCCAAAGTTGAGCCTTGTTCGACGTTGACTTCACCACGGCCGATCATCCATGTTCCGCCGCCGTGATCAGCGTCGAGGAGCTCACCAAGCTGTATGGCGACCTCGTCGCCGTGGACGCCCTCTCGTTCGAGGTGGCGCCAGGCGCGATCCTGGGCCTGGTGGGGCCCAACGGCGCGGGCAAGACCACCACGCTGCGCGCCATGGCGGGCATTCTCCGCCCAACTCGCGGCCGCATCGCCATCGCCGGCCACGACCTCGCCGCCGACCCGGTAGCAGCCAAGCGCGAACTGGCATTCGTGCCTGACGAACCGCAGCTGTTCGACGACTTGACCGTAATCGAGCATCTGCGGTTCATCGCCCGGTTGTACGGAGTGGCGGATGTCGAGCGCGTAGCGCCCGCGCTACTGGAGGAGCTGGAACTGACGGCGAAGCGTGACGTGCTCTCCCCGGAGCTCTCGCGCGGCATGAAGCAGAAGCTGGCGATCGCCTGTGCGCTGCTCCACCGTCCCAGAGCTCTCATTCTCGACGAGCCGCTCACCGGTCTCGATCCGGGGGGAATGCGCCGGATGAAGAACACAATCATTGCGCGAGCGCGCGAAGGTGCGGCGGTCGTGCTCAGTTCTCACCTGCTGGATCTGGTCGAGGAGCTGTGCACCTCGCTGCTGGTCATCCGGCAGGGCCGGATGGTCGCAAACGGCCCGCTCGAACGCATCATCGCCGAGCGGCCGCAACTCGATGGGCAGGGTCTGGAGGCGATCTTTCTGGCACTCACCAGCGAGCCGCCGGCCGGGAGCCGCTAGCGCGGCTAATGCCTGCTGCCAACGCGCTCGCCTATCTGCTGGCGCACTCGTTCAGAAACCGCCTGACCAGGCAGGCGCGTCGGCTTCGTTCGCCCAAGGCGGCGATCGCGCTGGTGATCGGAGTTGCGTACCTGGCCCTGGTTTTCGGTAATCCGGCCGGCCAGAGCGCTTTCTCCGGAGCGCCGTTCGGCGGTGTGGGCGTGGAGCTCGCGGCGATTCTACTGCTCGCTTTCATCGCTCGCTGGTGGCTTTTCGGAGCGGATCGTCAGGCGCTGACTTTCTCCCCGGCAGAGGTTTACTTCCTCTTCCCCGCTCCGGTCGGGCGCCGCACGATCGTCGCATATCGCATAGCGAAATCGCAGATCGTACTGATGATGAATGCAGCCATCTGGACGTGGCTGTTTCAATCTACCGGCGGTCCGGCACCGGCGCGCTTCATCGCCTTCTGGCTGCTGTTCGGCACCCTGCATCTACACCAACTCGGTGCCTCACTCGTTCGAGCCGGCATGCTCGAGCATGGATCAGCGGGGGCCCGGCGCAACTGGTTGGCGGTGCTCGTCTTTGTCGGCATCGCCGCTGCGTTAGGCATTTCGATCTCGGCTAAAGCCGGTGAGATTGCCGCGGCGGCCGGAATCATGAATTTTCTGCGCGCCCTGGGAGCTGCGCTGCAGCAGGGACCAGCACACGTGGTGCTCGCCCCACTGCGCATGCTCATCGAGCCCGCACTGGCTGTTTCGCCGGGGGAATGGGCGGCGGCCGCTCCGTTCGCGCTGCTGGTAGCAGCCGCGCATGTCGCCTGGGTTCTCACTGCCGACGTGGCGTTCGAAGAAGCCGCGGTCGAAGCGTCCGAACGACAGGCTCGCCGGCTGGAAGCGCGACGGGCCGGCCGCGGTCGCGGTGACACTCAGAGAGGTGCCGTTCGCACCCGACTGACTCTTTCTCCGAATGGAAGACCCGCTGTCGCAATCCTGTGGAAGAACGTGATCGCAATGATGCGCAGCTTGCGAGCTGGGGCGCTCACTACTCTGATTGCGGTGCTTCTCTCAATCGTCGTTCTGGGCACCATTGAGAGCCGTCGCGAGCTCAGCGAGATGCTCGGCGTAATGCTGGTAGTCTGGGGGGGGTTGCTGGTCGTGGCCGGCCCGCTCTGGGTTCGCTTCGACTTTCGCCGCGACTTGGCAAGACTCGATATGCTGAGGGTGCTGCCGGTGTCAGGCACCGCGGTGGCGGCAGCGGAGATCGCCGGCTCTGCTTTCGCCCTGACGGCGTTGCAGTTCGCCATGGTCGTGACCGGTGTGGCTCTGCTGTCAGCTTCGGGGATGGCTATTCCACTGCCGTACTATAGCGGAATCGCTCTTCTGGGCTTGGCGCTGCCACTCAACACGATCGTCGTGGGAGTGCACAATGGCTACGCGCTTATATCTCCTGACGCCGGCCGTAGAGCCGCACCGCGTGCCGCCGGCATCGAGGCGCTGGGCGTCCACATGCTCGTCATGCTCCTGTCGCTGCTGGTGCTGGGAATGGCCCTCCTGCCCGCGGCCCTGCTCGGTGGTATGGCGCGCCTGGCTCTGGCGCCGTTTCACGAAAGTGGTGCATTGGCAGCGGGAGCCGCGATAGCCGTTTGCTTCTTGTGCGCAGAAGCCTGGCTCGTCGTAATGTGGGTGGGACGCGTATTCGCACGCGGCGGCCGCTAGACGAGCGACGGCGCCCAGATGAGCGTGTCCTGCCGCGCGGAGTACTGCAGCAGCGGCGGGCGGTCGGGCAGCGTTATCCGGTGCGCCCGCGCTAGAGTATTCACCTCGATCAGGGCTTCGGCCGGTTGCAGGTTCCATGGGCCATGGTGGATTTCCCCTCGCGCGAGAAACCCGCCGGGGAACATCGTATAAAGCACATACCGCTCGGTGAGAAAGTATTCGATGGTGCCCGGCCGTGGCTGGAATGCGGTGCCGGTTGCACGATAGCGTGCGATGAATTCCGGGTTAGGCTCGCTCCGCCGTCGACTGGAGTAGCGGATCCAATCGGCGTCCGAGACAATTTTCATATCGGAGTGAAAATAGGGCAGGCGGTAGGCAGTACGCGCGCCCATCACTGCCAGTCGGCTGCCGGCGTCCAGACTGAAGAAGAAGATTCCCGGCTTGCTGCCGGCGCGCACGTACGTCCGGAAATTCATCTCCGGAAACTCGGAAGCGAATGGCAAAGGCGGCAGAAAGCGCGCGTGTAAACCGGTCAGCCAGAAGGGGGTAATCGACACCCAGGCGGTGCCGTCGAACTCCTCGATGACGAGCGATGCGGGTACCAGCGGACGAAGCATCTCGATAGGCACGGGCCAGTGGGCAAAGAGCAGCCGCTGCCAGCTCTGGAACATGATCCACGGCGACCGCGGGATCGGCCACGGCCGATGGGCAGCGTCCCGCTCAATGTCGTCAGTCACTGGGTGCACTCCTGGTCGATTCACTTCGTAACGCCTACCACTCGGCGTTCGGATGCAGATAGCGGCGACGGGATAATATCCCGCCGCCGCCAATCTTCGGTCAACTGATTCCTAATTCCTAATTCCTAATTCCTAGCCGGTCCGCGTTAGCGGAGCGACACCATCTCCGTCGACTGGATCGTGAGAACGGTCCCGACGGGAAGCGTGCCTTCCACGTCACCGGCACCAAGCGAGATCGCCGTGCCAGCCGCCGCGCCAATCGCCGCGCCGACGAGAATGTTCTTCATGTCGGCATCACCAAGTACCGCGCCGAGCACCGCACCCGCCGCCGCACCGATACCCGCCTTCTGTATCGTCTCCTGACGAGTGTCACCCTGTTGCTTCAGGTCGGTCGCTTCGATTCGCGCTTCGAACGGATAATTGCGGCCGTTCGCCGACAGTTCGTTGAAGCTGAGCTTGATCACCGCTGCATCGGTTGCGTCGTCGGAATCATCGACGGCGGTCACCGTTCCACGAACGGTAGATCCCGAAGGGACGGCAATACTTCCATCGCCAGCTCGCACGTCGTTGATCACTGTGGCGGTGAAGGTGTCGCCAACCTTGCTCGACTCGGTGCCGAGCTCGTTGTTGAGCCTCACTTGCATCGATGTGCCAACCGGCAGACTGGCCGATGTCGATGGCGTGGCCGTCGGTTGCGGCGCGACATCGCCGGTGGACTCGACCGTAGCCGTGCGTGCACAAGCGGACGTTGCAAGCGCGGCGATTGTTAGGGCGGTAATTCCGGAACGCATAACTTCACCTCTCTTTCGTTGCTGCCAATTTGGATTAGTATGTTTGCGAGTAGTGAACGGGGGGCAAACCTCGGGCCAACAACGAGTGGAATGGTGCAACGAGCCGCGCTCTCCGTTCATCGTCATGTGCGATAAAGCACGCTCGTGACATAGCTCGCTCCTCAATGGTGACTTCGAATCCCTGAGCTCGTTTCAGCGGTCATGACGCGGCGTAAGCGGCCACACGCAGCTCGGCGAGCTCTGGAGCCGACCCTCCCGCGTCCCGCGTCGCGCGTCCCGCGTCCCTCGTCGCGCATCCCGCGTCCGGAACCGAGCATCAACTTCGGTCCACCAGTTGCGATACGGGTTCCTCATGACACCGACCAAGAATAAGACGGAGTCCGTGGCGGCTCCGGGATTTGCCGCGCTTGGCCTCGATGAGGCATTGATCCAAACCGTGGCCGAGCTCGGCTACGAGGAACCTACGCCGATCCAACGGGAGGCCATTCCAGCACTGCTCGCCAACCGCGATCTGCTGGGGCAGGCCGCTACGGGCACTGGTAAGACCGCTGCGTTCGCGTTGCCGATCATTCAGCACATCGGTGCGCTCTCCGCCGCGGAGCGCAGAACGCCGAGCGCGCTCATTCTGGTGCCGACCCGCGAGCTCGCCATGCAGGTGGCGGAAGCGGTTCACCGATACGGCAAGTCGCTCGGGGTGAGCGTGCTTCCCGTCTATGGCGGACAGGCAATGCAGCAGCAGCTTCGTGCGCTCAGGCGCGGCGTGCACGTGATCGTAGCTCCCCCGGGGAGAGTGCTGGATCACATCAGGCGAACCAGTGTCGATATGAGTAAGGTTCGCATTGTCGTACTCGACGAAGCGGACGAGATGCTGGACATGGGATTTGCCGAGGATCTCGAAGCGATCCTGGCGGCACTCCCAGGTGAGCGGCAGACCGCGCTGTTTTCGGCGACGATCGCGCCACGCATTGCTGCGATCGCCCGTACGCACCTGCACGACCCACTCCGAATAACGATCGTGCGTGAGGCGGCGGTGGCCGGGAAGAAGTCGCACGTGAGGGAAATCGCGTTCGTCGTAGCGCGACAACACAAGATAGAAGCTCTCGGACGCGTGCTCGACATGGAGAGCCCCGCCTCGGCAATTGTCTTCTGCCGAACGCGAACCGAGGTCGATCAGCTGACCGAGGTACTCGGAGCAAGGGGCTACAGCGCCGAGGCGCTGCACGGCGGAATGTCGCAGGAGCAGCGCGATCGCGTAATGCGGCGTTTTCGCGACGGGACCACCGAGCTGCTCATCGCGACCGATGTCGCGGCGCGGGGCCTCGACATCGGGCATTTGTCGCACGTGGTGAACTTCGATATTCCCTCGGCGCCGGACGCCTATGTGCACCGTGTCGGACGCACCGGTAGAGCCGGCCGCGAAGGGGTGGCGATCACACTGCTCGAGCCGAAGGAGACCAGACTGCTTCGCAGCATAGAGAACGTTGCCAAGCGCAAGATTTCCATCGAGTCGGTGCCGACCGTCGTCGATGTACGCGCCCGCCAGATGGAGCAGACGAGTGCCGCCGTGCGCGAAGTTCTCGACAGCGGCGATTTCTCGCCTTACGCCGTGATCGCCGAGGCGCTGGCCAACAATTTTGCCCTGGTCGACATCGCCGCCGCATCGATCAAGCTGGTGCACGAGATCGGTGCGCGCGAAATGGAGGATGTGGATGTCACGCCGCCACCACGCGAACAGCGCACGCGAACGACACGTCCGCCCGAGCCTCGCCGAGGCGATTCGAGATCGACACGCGGCGGCTCCAAGCCCGCCAAGCGCGGGGGCCGCGGCGACCCACGGGACGATGGCGACTTCGTCCGGATATATGTGCCACTGGGCCGGCGATCGGGCGTGCGTCCTAGCGACCTGGTGGGAGCGATCGCCAATGAAGCGCGCGTCAGCTCCCAGCACATCGGCGCGATAGACATCGCCGACAGTTTCAGTCTGGTCGAAGTCAAGGAGCGCGATGCGGATGCAATCGTCGCCGCATTACGCAGAACGACGATTCGCGGGAAAGTGGTTAAAGTGCGGCGCGAGCGGTTCTGAGCTCGTCAGGCGACCTTGGAATCGAAGCCTCGCAGCTCCGTTCCGCACCACTCGGCCCAGCGTCAGTTTTTACGGCGCGGCCGCCGACACCGGCTCCGGGCGCCACCGCTCGGCCATCGCTTCGTGAATTTCCCGCAGCGTGGCCGGCACATCGTACTTCTGCACCCATTCCGGGTAATGCTCGGCGAAGCGGCCGTTGTCGCTGATCCACCAAATGTGATCGCCAATGCGGTTCGTGTCGGAATAGCTCCACGTCATTGCCCGGCCGGTCAGCTCTTCGCACTGCGCTATCGCCTCGATCATCGAGCAATTGCTGAATCGGCCGCCACCGATGTTATACACCTCGCCTGAGCGCGGCGCCTTGGCGAACTCGTGGAAGGCGGCGATCAGGTCGGCGCTGTGGATGTTGTCGCGCACCTGCTTGCCCTTGTAGCCGAACACCGTGTACGGGTTTCCGGTGACCGCGCACTTCATTAGATAGGCAAGAAACCCGTGCAGCTGTGTGCCCGAATGGTTGGGCCCAGTGAGGCAGCCACCGCGAAAGGTGGCCGTCTTCATCCCGAAATAGCGTCCGTACTCCTGAACCATCACGTCGGCAGCGACCTTCGATGCCCCGAACAGCGAATGGGTGGTGTGATCGATCGACATGTCCTCGCGAATTCCCTGCACGTAGGTGTGTGCGGGGTCGATCTCCCAGCGAGTCTCCATCTCGAGCAGCGGCAGCCGGTTAGGCGTATCACCGTAAACCTTGTTGGTCGACGTGAAGATGAACGCCGCGTCGGGCGCGTGCAGCCGCGCCGCCTCGAGCACGTTGAGGGTGCCGTTCGCATTCACGGTGAAATCCATCTGCGGGTCGCGAGCCGCCCAATCGTGGGACGGCTGCGCCGCGGTGTGGATCACGAGGCCAATATCGCCGGCAAAGCGGCGGAAGAGCGTTTCGACAGCCTTCGCATCTCGAATATCCGTTTCGTGATGCTCGTAGTTTGCGCCGAGCCGCTGCGACAGCCGGTCCCGGTTCCAGCGAGTCGACGCTTCATCGCCGAAGAATATCTTGCGCATGTCGTTGTCGACGCCCACGACATGCATGCCTTGCTCGGCGAAATATGTGGCTGCCTCAGAGCCGATCAGCCCAGCGGATCCCGTTACGATCGCAACCGTCACCTTGGAATTCTCCTTGAGTACTGGCTCACGGCTGTGCGCCGGTTCCATCGAGCCCCACCTGCCTGCGACGCCGAGATGTCGAGCCAACGGTCGGCGGCGATTCGGTATGCGTGGCGTACGCACCAGCGCCCCGGCCCGTGATGATGCAAGGTTCGGGCGTGCTGAACGTCAGTTCCCGGCTCCACCCGCATTGGCAATCATCGGGGAGAAGTTTCATAATCGTGCGCGGCGACCGCGTCATAAGCTAATGTCGTTGCACTAGTTGCATCACCCATGGGCGGGGGCGACAGCGCTCCGGCGAGGAGCCCTCTGGTAGACGCGCAACCCCAGGGGAAGTGACGATCGCATGCGACCGTTGCATTAGCACGACACCAACCGGACCATATGCTCACACCGCGCCAGCACCGTGCGAGCATCATCATAATGATCCAGGCCGAATGGCTGTTCGGCGCCCGGCAGTCCAGGGTGCCCCCGACCAATCTACGAAAGGCGGAGTTGGCGTCGGCGAAAACCCATGCCTAAGATAGGCCAAAGACGTTTAACGTTAATCCACTTCCCTGGTGCACCTAACCCCCGTCGCACGTCGTCGCCGCGCTCGTCACCCGTCATGGCGGGGCGGCTTTCGAGCGTCGAACCGGCGACCGATCGTCGTCGCGCGCGCGGGACTCCTGGCAGCCGTTCTCCTGGCGTGCGGAGAAAGCACCGAGCCCTCCCAGGAGGTTCGTGGATCCTTTCAGCTCGTATCCGTAAACGGCTCACCGCTCCCATACGCGTACGTGAGCCGGGTCGTGGAAGGAATGCTCATCGAACATCGGGTGCTAGATGGACGAATGGAGTTCCGAACTCGTCAGCGCGTCTTCGACATTCGCTCGCTGAGTTTTCTCAACCCGCGTCCAGATACACTGGTGAGCGGCTATAGTGTGGACGGGACGCGCCTTTTACTCTTGCGGTCAAGCACGGTACCCCTTCCCGCCTACACCGATACCGGGACGATCGAGCCTGATGTGCTCACGATGCGCATGCAGCACCTCGACGGTGCGCCAAACATCGGAGCAGTGTTCACCTACGTGCGCATCGTACCCTAGCTGCACCGACAGAATGGGCCGTAAGCCTAACTACCCGCGACGCCTCACCACACCGCATTCCATATGCAATTCCTTTCGACAGCCGACGCGCCGGCACCTGCCGGTCACTATTCCCAGGGCGTGGTTCACAATGGCATCGTTTACGTTGCCGGCCAGCTCCCGCTCGATCCCTCGTCTGGCGCGCTGGTCGCGCCTGACGATGTGACACAGCAGGCGGAAAGAACGCTGCGCAACGTGGAGGCGATACTCCGCGCCGCGGGGAGCGGCCTGGATCGCGTTTGCTCGATGACCATTTACATTACCGACCGGGCGTTGTGGCCGGAGGTGAATGCGGTGTACGCACGCGTGCTGGGCGACCATCGACCGGCGCGCGCGGTTATCCCGGTGCCCGAGTTGCGCGAGGGTTGCCTCATCGAGATCCAGGCGGTAGCGGCCATTGCATAGCATGACCGGTGGAAGGGTGCTCGTGAGACGGTTCCCGCCCGCCGGCGGCATCTCCGACAGAAGGTGGCATTGCTCAAGGCGTTAGGGCGGACCGTGCTCCTCGTGCGGGATTACGATGAGGCGCTCGCCTTCTACCGGGACGCCCTCGGTTTCGTCGTGCTGTACGATCAGACCGCGTCGACCGGCCAGCGTTTTCTGCACATCGGCGTCGCCGGACAGGGAGGAACACCGCCGGTCGGGCTCTGGATGCTGCGGGCGACGGGCGATGACCTCGGTCTGGTAGGTCGTCAGGCAGGCAGTCATCCACTGTTCGTTGTTTACACCGCCGATTGCCGAGCGACCGCCGAGGAACTGTCTCGGCGTGGCGTGCAGATTCGCAGGGCACCAGTGGAGGACAGCGGCGCAGTATCAGCTCACATCGCCGATCTGTATGGTAATGAGCTGGTGCTGGTGCAGCTGACGGGCACACCGCGCGGCGACTCCAATAAGCGATAAAACGGGGATTCCGCAGATGACTCGGGATGCCGGCGGCAACAAACGCCGACAACACCGATTACGCAGAACGTCACCGCCAGTTTGTTCGCGGCATCTGCGACATCTGCGTAATCTGCGGTTCCTGTCGTTCTTTCATAACCGCAAATGATGTCGGTTGGTCATCCCGCCGACTCGAGTTGGACTCGCTGCTGGAGGAACTGCAAGAGAAAACAACCGCAGATTGCGCCGATTACGCAGATTGCCAACTACAGTTTGCTCGCGGCATGCGAAATCTGGTAATCTGCGGTTCCTGCGGTTTGCCTAACCGCAAACGAAAAAGGTTGTCCGTCCCGCCGACACGAGTTGGTCTCGCTCCAGGAAACTGCAAACAAAAGCAACCAACAGATTACGCCGATTACGCAGATCGCCAACTACAGCTTGTGCTGCGGGATCTGCGAAATCTGCGAAATCTGTGGTTCCTGCGGTTATCATAACGCTATCAGTGAATCGCCGCCATTTATACAGTGGCCCACCGGCATGATGCGCGATCTGCGGTTCGGGGACAGCAATCACGACCGCTGCCTCATTTCCGCGATCCACGTACGAACCTCGGCCTCGAGCACAGGCAACGGTATCGAGCCGTTGCGCAGGACGACGTGATGGAATTCCCGGATGTCGAAGCGGCTGCCGAGTGCCTCCTCCGCTTCATCTCGCAGTCCCCGGATTGTCAGCTCGCCGAGTTTGTACGCCAGCGCCTGCCCTGGCCACGAGATGTACCGGTCGGTCTCCGTCCCGACTTCGTGAAGCGATAGCGCAGTACGCGATCCCAGATATTCCATCGCCTGCTGCCGAGTCCAACCCTTCGTATGCAACCCGGTATCGATCACCAGCCGGCAGGCACGCCACATTTCGAACGTCAGGCGCCCGAAGTCGCTGTATGGATCGGTATAGAACCCCGCCTCCAGCCCAAGCCGCTCGGCGTACAGGCCCCACCCCTCACCGAAGGCCGAGATATACGTATTG
The DNA here is from genome assembly GCA_041743285.1 of Gemmatimonadaceae bacterium. GTDB lineage: Bacteria > Gemmatimonadota > Gemmatimonadetes > Gemmatimonadales > Gemmatimonadaceae > JALZIF01. The sequence goes on along the minus strand of JBGTNB010000304.1, from coordinate 7,457 downwards.
CGCCGGAATTCGGGCAGCTCCCCGAGCTCACGCGAAAGGGCGACCTGGAGATGGTGCCCGGGAACGGCTTCGTGCAGCGTCAACGCCTCCAGCGTATAAAAAGGACGGCTCGGAAGATTGTAGGTGTTCACCCAGTACGTGCCCGACTCCAGACTGCCCGGCGGCGCCTCGACGTAGCGTCCGGCCGTGTACTTGGGTGCCAGGTGAGCCGGCACCGGCTCCACGCCGTACGGCTGCCGCGGCAGCGTCCGGAACAGCGATGGCAGCTTGCCATCCATCCGCTTGGCGATCCACGAGGCGCGCTCCAGCAGTTCGTCAGGCGTTTTCGCATAGAACCGTGGTTCGCTCCGCAGCATTCGGATGAACTCCGCCAGTGTACCGGTGAAGTTCACACGGCGCATGACTTCGGCCATTTCGCTCTCGATGCGCGCCACTTCCGAGAGCCCGATGACGTGGATCGAGTCTGCGGTGAGCGGGAGAGTCGTGTACTTGAGTATCTGCCGCAGGTAATGCGCCTCACCGCCCGGCAGGTCGTGCGCCGCCGTCGTGGTGCGGGTCGCCGGAATGTATTCCCGCGTCATGAACGTCAGGAACTCTCGATAGGCGTTGACGACACTGTCCCGGATGACCGTTCGCGCTTCTTCCTGGAGCCGCGAGCGCTCGGCCTCCGGAATCTGTGCGGGCAGCTTGGTGAGGGGCTCGAAGAATAGACTGCTATCGGGATCCGACACCACGTGGGAGGCGATGGTCACCTCGTAGCCGTCCAGAACCACGCGAGGCATTGTGAACCCGTCGCGCATTCCACGTCGCATATTGGCGATGTGCTCGCGAAAGTAGCGCGGCACGTCATGCAACCGCGCGAGATATCTCTCCACCTCGGGAATGGTCTGCCGCGGTTGATAGGACGGCAGCCGGGCCAGCCCTATATGGAAACCCGCATCGGCAAGAATGGGGATTCGCTCCTCGCCACCCTCGATCTCTCCGAGCGCAATGCGCAAACGCTCCTCTAGCATCGCCGCGCTCACTCGGTCGGCGGCATCGAGCGGGCTCCGGTCGATCGAAGCGAGCTGTCGCATATACGCCTGCAGAGTATCGCGGCGCCGCGCATAATCGGCTGGCGATACGTGCGGCAGGCGATCGTCATAGCGCCGGTCACCTACGCTCGTGGCCAGGAGCGGGCTCTCGCGCAGTTCGAACTCCCACTCCGCGGCCATGACCGCCCGGAGGCGCGCGGCCGCGCCCTCCTGGGCGTCAGTCGCCGCCGGCGACGAAACCGCCACCAGGCTCAACACGAGCCCGTACCTGCATAGAGCCGACGAAGCGCGTCGTGCAGTCATAGTAGCTCCAGGAAAGTCGCCAAGGCCGCCCCCCTGCGGTATAATGATGCCGGGTCGAGGGTCTAGGGTCGAGGGTCGGAGGGTCGGGGGTCGGAGGGTCGGTCGAGAATTCGTCGGTTAGGAATTGACGCTCGCCTTTTGACATCCTGGGCCGGATGATTCACTGTCCTATAATCTCGAACCTTTGGTTCGTACCCCTGACCCCTAGCCCCTGACCCCTGACCCCTGACCCCTGACCCCTGACCCCCCGCGACCCTCAACCCCCAACCCCCAAATTGTCCCTTCTCCCTCTCAGATCCCAGCGCACCACGTACGACGTGGCCATCATCGGATCCGGCGCCGGCGGCGGCATCGCGGCGTACGCTCTCACGCAGGCCGGTGCCAATGTCGTTATGCTAGAAGCGGGCGGCCCTTGGGATAACGCGACCGATTCGGCGATGCTGGTTCCGAACTATGCCTCGCCCCGACGCGGCGCCGCTACCCGGGAACGGCCGTTCGGCGAATTCGATGCCTGCATCGGCGGATGGGACATCGAAGGCGAGCCGTACACGCGGGCACCAGGAACGCGGTTCGATTGGTGGCGTGCCCGGATGCTCGGCGGGCGGACCAATCACTGGGGGCGCATCTCGCTGCGTTTCGGGCCTGACGACTTTCAGGGTCAAGCGCTCGATGGTCTGGGCGACAACTGGCCGATAACGTACGATGACGTGGCGCCTTACTACGATCGCGTGGATGATCTGGTGGGGATTTTCGGCAGCCGCGAGAACCTGCGGAACCACCCGGATAGCAAGTTCCTCCCCGCGCCGCGTCCACGCTGCTACGAGCTGCTCGTCAAGCGATCGGCCGACCGGCTGGGGGTGAAGTGCATCCCGGCGCGGCTGTCGATTCTGACCAAGCCTCTGCATGGCCGGCCGGCCTGCCACTACTGCGGAGACTGCTACCGTGGCTGCAAGGTCAACGCGAATTTCTCAAGTCCCGGCGTGCTTCTCACTCCGGCGCTGGCGACCGGCCGCCTTACGATTCACACCGATGCGATGGCGCGGGAAGTGACCGTCGGCTCCAACGGATTGGCGACCGGCGTCAACTACATAGACAAGGCGACCGGGGAAGACAGGCACATCCAGGCACGAGTCGTGGTGCTTGCCGCCAGCGCATGCGAGTCGGCGCGCATTCTTTTCAACAGCAAGAGCAGCAGGTTTCCGCAGGGTCTCGGCAATTCCAGCGGAATGGTCGGCAAGTACCTGACCGACACCACCGGCACCGATGTCGCCGGATTCATTCCGGCGATGATGGATCACGTTCCCCATAACGAGCAGGGCGTTGGCGGAGCCCACATCTACATGCCGTGGTGGCTCGACAACAAGACGCTGAACTTTCCGCGCGGCTATCACATCGAGGTATGGGGCGGGCTCGGGCAACCGAGCTACGGTTTCATGGGCGGAATTCAGCGCTACCCGCCCGGCGGCGGCTACGGTGCGCAGCTCAAGAACGATTATCGGCGTTACTACGGAGCGACCGTCGGATTCTCCGGCCGTGGCGAGATGATCCCTAACGCTGATTCATACTGCGAGCTCGATCCGACGGTGGTCGACCGGTTCGGTATTCCGGTGCTGCGCTTCAGCTGGAAGTGGAGCGATCACGAGTACGATCAGGTGCGGCACATGCAGGAGACCTTCCGCGCGCTGATCGCCGACATGGGCGGTGAAGTCTGGTCGCCAATGCCCACCAAGGAGCAAGGCTACGGGATTGCCGCCGGTGGGCGCATCATCCACGAACTTGGATGCACGCGGATGGGGACCGATCCCGCGAAATCCGTCGTATCGGCGAATTGCCAAGCGCACGATTGCAAGAACGTTCTCGTCGCCGACGGCGGGCCGTTCGTCTCGCAGGCCGACAAGAATCCCACCTGGACGATCATGGCTCTGGCTTGGCGGACGAGTGATTACATAACCCAACAGCGAAAGGCAGGCGCGTTATGAGCGGCGATGCGGGAGTCACCCGACGCGAGGCGCTGGGCCTGGCTGGCGCCGCGCTGGTATTGCCGGCGCTCGACTGGAGCGACGCTCAAGCGGAGCGCGCCACACGAATGGTCCAGCGCACCGCCGCCTCCGGTGCGCCATCAGCGGAACCAAAGTTTTTCTCCGCCGAGGAGTGGGAGACGGTGAACATGCTCGTCGATTACATCATCCCGAAGGATGCTCGCTCGGGCAGCGCTACCGAAGCCAAGGTCCCGGAGTTCATGGACTTCATGATGAGCGACGCCGAAGCCAATCCAGCGAGTCAGGTGGCCATTCGCGGCGGGTTGGCCTGGATCGACGCCGAGACCCGCAAGCGATTCGGGCAGCGGTTCGTTCGGGCCACTGACGCCCAGCGCCGCGCCCTGCTGGACGACATCGCATGGCCCAATAAGGCGCGTCCGGAGATGTCGCATGGTGTCGCGTTCTTCAATCGTTTCAGGGATCTCACCGCGTCAGGCTTCTTTTCCAGCGCGATCGGCTTTCGGGATCTCGACTTCCGTGGTAACACCTTCGTTCCGGAATGGACCGGGTGTTCACCTGAAGCTTTGCGCAAGCTCGGCGTAGCATATGATTGAGGGTCAGAACGGGTGGATCGATTCCGGTTCGTGTTGCCGCCGCCTGAATCGCGAGTGGAAGACGAAATAATCCGTCTCATCCGCCAAATTCGCTCTCACCTGTGAATATTTCGGCAATTGCTGCTGCTCCGGTCGTTGTTTACGACACTTGGTCCATGGCCTAACCCCTCACCTCACTCAAATGCTCGGCATCGGCTTCATCGGTAGCGGATTCAACACGCGCTTTCACCTGCAGGCGTTGGTGGGCGTGCGCGACGTGGAAGTACGCGGCATTTATTCGCCGACTGTGAAAAATGCGGAGAGCGCGGCGGCGATGGCCAGGAAGCTCGACGTCGGCCCGGCCAAGCCGTTCAAGTCGATCGCCGCTATGGTGGCCGACCCGGGCATAGACGCAATCTGGATCTGCGGCCCGAATCACGCCCGAATCGACAACATCGAGGAGATGGTCGACGCTGTAGGTCGCGCCGGTGCCTTACGCGGAGTAGCCTGCGAGAAACCGCTCGGGCGGACGGTCGCCGAGGCGCTGGCGGTAACGAAGATGGTCAAGAAGGTCGAGCTCAAGCACGGCTACCTGGAGAACCAGCTGTTCGCACCGCACGTGGAGCAGGGCAAACGGTTGATTTGGGCGCGCGGCGCCAAACTGGCCGGGCGCCCGTACCTTGCTCGCGCGGCCGAGGAGCACAGTGGCCCGCACGCGCCATGGTTCTGGCGAGGCGATCTTCAGGGTGGCGGTGTGCTCAACGACATGATGTGCCACTCGGCGCTGGTCGTGAGGCATCTGCTCACCGCGCCCGGCGAACCTCTTTCCACGCTCCGGCCGGTGCGCATCACCGGTCACATTGCGAGCCTCAAGTGGTCGCGTCCCGCCTATGCCAAGCAGCTGCGAAACACCATGGGCAAGGAGGTGGATTATACCAAGCGGCCATCGGAGGACTTTGCGGCTCTCACCGTCGAGTTCGAGGGTCCCGATGGAAGCGTCGCGATCGGAGAGGCGACGACTTCGTGGAGCTTCGTCGGCGCCGGCCTTCGGTTGTCCGCCGAGGTGTTAGGCCCGGAGTACTCGATGCGCTGGAATTCGCTCGACAGTGGCCTGGAGGTGTTCTTCAGCCGCGAGGTCACCGGCAAGGCTGGCGAGGATCTCGTCGAAAAACAGAACGCCGAGATGGGAGTGATGCCGGTCGTACCGAGCGAGCCGGTCGCTTACGGCTACGAGGCCGAGGACCGTCACTTCGTCCGCGTTTTCCTGGGTAAGGAGGAGCCCCGCCTAACCTTCGACGACGGCGTGGAAGTGGTAAGGATGCTGATGACCGCCTACATGAGCGCGGAGGAGGGAAAGACGCTCGAGTACCCGCCGAAGAAGCTGGAGAAGTTCGTCCCGGCGGTGGCAAAGGGGACGTGGGGATGGAATAGGAAATAGGGTAAGCGGGAATCGGGAATCGGGAATCGGGAATCGGGAATGGAATCGGGAAATTTGCAGTACAGCGCCGACCGACAATCTCTTACAACCATGCGGCCGGCCTGAAAGGCTGCCCGCGTACCTTCCCTAATTCCTAATTCCTAATTCCTAATTCCTATTTCCTGGTTCCTATTCCCGATTCCTTATTCCCGATTCCCGATCACCCAGCCATCCCCCACCCTTCCTTCATCACCGGCTTCACCCACGTCTCCGGAATCCCCGCCGTCTTCACTGCACCGGTCTCCGGATCGACCTCGATGGGCCGGGCGGCGCGGACGGCGAGGTTGCCCAGCAACACCATTTCGGTGAGCGGGCCGGCATGGCCGGCGAAGCTGGAGCCCGGCTGTGTTCCCGCCTTGCACGCAGCGATCCACTCGGCATAGACGTTTTCCACGCGCGGATATTTCACCGGCGGCGGACTCGCCTTCAACTCCTTGTCGCGCGCTGCGTCGACCAGCCGTGGATTCTGACCGTACATGCCGGCGACCAGCTTGCCGCGGTCGCCTATCCAGAGCTGGCCGCCATCCTCGTGCGGCGGCCACGACGTGGCCGTATCCGCGTCGCTCGGGCGAGTCGGCGAGAGTCCGCCATCGCGCCAGATGCCGGTAATAGGCCCACGCGATCCGCGCGCCGGGAAGTCGTAGGTGATGCGCGACGTCCGCGGCGCCGTTTCGGCGAACAGCGGGCTCGACTCCGCTTCGATACGCGTCGGAAACTTGAGATCGAGCGTCCAGAATGCCGCGTCCATCGCATGGCAGGCGATGTCCCCTAACGCGCCGGTTCCGTAGTCCCACCATCCTCGCCAGCGAAAAGGCACGTAAGCCGGGTGGTATGGACGGTCCGGCGCCGGGCCTAGCCAGAGCGCCCAGTCGAGCGTACTCGGCACGTTATGCGCATCGGTCGGCCGGTCAATCGCCTGCGGCCAGATAGGACGATTGGTCCAATAGTGCACCTCACGCACCGCGCCGATCGCGCCCGCTTCCACCCACTCGCGGATCTGCCTCGTCCCTTCGCCGGCGTGACCCTGGTTCCCCATCTGCGTTGCCTGACGCGGGCGTTGCGACGACGCGCGCTCGAGAGCCCGAACCTCCCACAACGTGCGCGCAAGCGGCTTCTGGCAGTAGACGTGCTTGCCCGCCTGCAGCGCCGCCATCGCGATCACGCCGTGCGTGTGGTCGGGTGTGGAAACGGTGACCGCGTCGATCCCCGACTCACGCTCGAGCATCTGTCGATAATCCTTGTAGCGTTTGGGGCCTGGATAGGCGGTAAACGTACCCTCGGCATGGCGCCAGTCGACGTCGCACAGCGCAACGAGATTTTCGCCGCTTACACCGTTGACATCTTGCCGGCCCATCCCTGCCACGCCAACGCAACCGATGTTGAGCGTGTCGCTCGGTGCGCGATACCCACGCCCGAGCACGTGGCGCGGAACGATGGTGATGCCGGCACCAAACAGCGCGGCATCACGGACGAAATCTCGACGGGAGACGGGCATGGGAGTCGGGAAGGAGGTAGAGACCGGCTACGAGATGCGAGATACGAGATGCGAAGGCCGAAATGCGAAAGAGGGCAGACAACACGAACAAGAAAACAATGAATAGTGAAAGGAAAGAAAAGCAAATTAACCACAGAGGACACAGAGGTCACGGAGGTGATTAACACTGTGCCTAGCTACTCGCGCGTGAACGCAATTGTCCTATGGTTGTTCTCTTTTGCAAGGTTCTTCCTGACGTTCACTCTGTTGTCCTCTGTGTCCTCTGTGTCCTCCGTGGTAAAAAGCAGTTGCAATCCTCAAACGGCGTGCGCCGCGAGAATCATGCGAAATGCGCAGGGCGAGAAAGCCGAAGAGTGACGTTCCGCGATTCTTGATTCTCAATTAACAATTCGGGGTCTTCAGGGTTTCGAGTGGGTAAGTCGTACCAACGGCTTATGAGCGGGGCTCAAGATCGAGGCCGCCGCAGTGAAACATGATGGCGAGCTTGAAGCGCTCTCGGTCTCGAAACCCCCGCGAGGAATACTTGATCCATTGGATTTTCGCATTCAGCCCTTCGGTGACCGCGTTAGTGATATG
>JBGTNB010000303.1:0-2213 GCA_041743285.1 Gemmatimonadaceae bacterium | reverse complement strand
GAGGAGCTTGGCGTCGGCGTTTCCTTCAGCACATACACCGACTTCAAGAACGGAAACACGGACTTCAACCCCGACCGCACGCAGATCGAGCAGGTGGAGCAGGTGATCGCCGAGCTGCTCGCCTACAAGAGGCGGCGCCGTGGCGTGATCACCAGCTCCGACTGGTACCTGGAACAAGTGCCCCGCTATTTCCGCGGAGAAATGAACGATCCGTGCGCGTCAGGCGTGCGCACCATCCACGTAGATCCAACCGGGCACGTCCGCCGCTGCCCCGACTTCCCGGTCGATTTCCACTGGACGGAGTTCAAGACCTACAAGAAGATCCAGTGCAACGAGTGTTTCTACGCCTGCCGCGGCGAGTCGCAGGCTCCGCTTACTTGGGCGCGCGTGCGAGACGTGTCGGCATGAGGGACGCGGGATGCGCGACGCGGGATGCGCGACGCGGGATGCGCGACGCGGGACGTGACATTCCTGGATTCATGCGGCTTCAGGTCTGGTGTATTTGTTGAACCACAGAGGACACAGAGGACACGGAGGACAGCAAGTTGTTATGCTGTTTCCCATTCATGGCCTTTTCGAACAAATCCAGAAACCTGTGTTGTCCTCTGTGTCCTCTGCGTGCTCCGTGGTTAATTTGGCGGAGCTGGCATACGAGATGTAGCTAGGTTGCGAGACATCCCGCGTCGCGCATCCCGCGTCCCTCTTCCCTCGTCCCGCATCCCGCGTCCCGCACATGCTCCTTTTTCATAACACCTCCCAACTCGTCACCTGCGCCGGACCAGCGCGCGCCCGCCGGGGAAGGGAAATGAGTGATGCGGCAATCGTCCCCGCCGGTTGTGTGGTGGTCGAGGGCGAATCGATCACCGCCGTGGGGAAGTACGACATCCTGGCCAACGCCTATCCTAACGCCGAGCGTGTAGATTGCGGCGGGCGGGTCCTGATGCCCGGGTTGGTCGATTCGCATACCCACGGAGTGTTCGGTGCCCCGCGGCACGCCGAGCAGGAGATGCGGGCCGCCGGCGTGGGGTACATGGACATCGCCCGGCGCGGCGGCGGGATCCACGCCTCGGTGCGCGATGTGCGTGCTCGCGCGGAAGACGATCTGTTCGAGCTTGCCGAGTCGCGGATCTGGCGCCTGGCGAGTCACGGAACCACCACGGTGGAGATCAAGAGCGGCTACGGTCTCACGGTCGAAGACGAGCTCAAGCTGCTGCGAGTCATCGCAAGGCTGCAGCAGTCCATGCCGCTGCGAATCGTGCCGACCTGGCTCGGCGCCCACGAGCTTCCGAGCGAGGCACGCGCCACACCGGCCGCTCGATCGGCCTACGTGCGCATGCTCATCGATGAGATGCTTCCTCTGGTCGTGCGCGAGGGCCTGGCGCGGTTCGCCGATGTGTTCTGCGAGCCGGGGGTGTACACCGTCGAGGAGACGCGCACCATCTTGCAGGCGGCGCGTCAGGCCGGTCTGGCGCTAAAGGTTCATGCGGACGAGCTCGATACTTCCCACGGCGCAGAGCTCGCCGCCGAGATCGGCGCGACATCGGCCGATCACCTGGCGGCGATATCCGATGCCGGGGTGCTGGCGCTGGCGAATTCAGGCACAGTGGCTACGCTTCTTCCCGGAACCATGCTCTTTCTCGGAAGGCAGCAGCAGGCACCGGCGCGCTCCCTGATCGACGCCGGCGCCGCGGTATCGCTGGCAACCGATTTCAATCCCGGAACGTCGCCAACGGTAAACCTGCCCCTCATCCTCACACTCGGCGTGAGCCAGCTGCGCATGAGCGTAGCGGAAGTCGTTATTGCGGCGACGGTGAACGGTGCGGCGGCGCTCGGAATGGCCGATCGAACCGGGCAGATCGCTGCGGGAATGTCAGCCGACCTGTCCCTAGTCGATGTTGAAGATGTGCGTGAGCTGCCGTATTGGTACGGAGACCACCGCTGCGCACGTTCGTGGGCACGAGGTAAAACTTGTTACCTCCGTGACTTGCGCCTAAGTTAACCGTCCTACGCCGGGGACCCTCTCGTCCGTTCCGCCGTCCCAAGGAGTCATCGCGCGCCGTGTCCAAGATCGCCAAGCTCAGGAAGCAGGCAGCCGAATTCGAGCAGAAGCGACAGTTCGACAAGGCGCTCGCCAAGTATCGCCAGGTTCTCGAAGAGACCAACGGTGAACTGAACGAGGCGGATGTAGCGCTCTACAATCGCGTCGGCGACCT
>JBGTNB010000302.1:0-6340 GCA_041743285.1 Gemmatimonadaceae bacterium | reverse complement strand
CGACGGTCTCATGGCGTTTTTCTTCTTCGTCGCCGGCTTGGAGATCCGCCGGGAATTCGACATGGGTGAGCTGCGCGAGCGACGGCGGGTCGCGACGCCGGTGCTCGCTGCAATAGGCGGCATGGCCATTCCGGCGTTGATATACCTCTCGTTCAACCTGGGCGAACCGACAGCGCGAGGCTGGGGCATCGCGATGGGTACGGACACCGCGTTCGCACTGGCGATACTGACCCTTGTCGGGGGCCAGTGGGCGCCGCGCACGCGAATCTTTCTGCTCACTCTGGTAATTGTCGACGACATTGCGGCTCTGACGGTCATTGCTCTCGTCTACACCGAAGAGGTGTCGGTTTCCGCTCTGGTCGCCGCGTTTGCCCTGTTCGCCGTGGTGCTCGTTATGGTCCGCGCCGGAGTCAGGCATGGCGTAGCCTATTTCATCGTTGGCACCGGCGTGTGGCTGGCCATGCTCGCATCGGGCGTGCATCCCACCGTTGCCGGAGTGGCGGTAGGACTTCTGGCGACTGCCTATCCACCAACAAGGTCCGATCTGCAGCGCGCCGGTGCATTATGGCGGCTCTTTCGCGAGGAGCCGACTCCCGAATACGCCCGTTCGGCGAGCCGGAGCCTCGTGCTCGCCATATCGCCAAACGAGAGACTCCAGCACCTGTTTCATCCGTGGACCAGCTATCTGATCGTCCCCCTTTTCGCGCTCGCGAACGCCGGCGTCAGCCTAGATGGCGACGTCGTTATGCGGGCGGCGAAGTCGCCAGTGACGCTTGGCATCCTGGCCGGCCTGGTAATCGGCAAGCCGCTCGGCATAACGATTGCAACGTGGCTGTTCACCCGGCGATGGCTGGGCGGGCTTCCCCTGTCGGTACCGTGGCCTCCGCTCATCGGAGCGGCGACTGTCGCCGGCATTGGATTTACCGTCTCGCTGCTCGTCGCGGTCATCTCACTCGATGGCGCGGATCTCGAGCACGCCAAAATCGGGATCCTAGCCGCCTCCGTGATGGCCTCGGGGCTCGCATGGGCCGTGTTTCGACTGATGGACCGCCTGCCAAGGCGGCTGCTCAATGCCGGGCAGGATCGCATGGCCGCTCCGCTCACCGATCTCGCCGAACCCGTCGACCCTACCGTCGATCACATTCGCGGGCCGGAGGAGGGAAGGTTAACGCTCGTCGAATACGGCGACTTCGAATGTCCCCACTGTGGAGAAGCCGAGCCCATCGTCAGGCAGCTACTTGGTGAGTTCGGCGGCGACTTGCGGTTTGTCTTCCGCCATTTACCACTCGTCGACGTCCACGAGCACGCCGCACTGGCCGCCGAGGCCTCCGAGGCGGCGGGGGCGCAAGGCAAGTTCTGGGAGATGCACGACATACTGTTTGCGAAGCAGAGTGCGCTCAGGCTCGAGGATATTCTAGCCTACGCAGAAGGCCTCCGGCTCGACCTGGCGCAGTTCTCCGCGGACGTCGAGTCGCGGCGGCTATCCCTGAGGGTAAAAAGGGACCTCGAGAGCGCGGATGTCAGTGGGGTGGCCGGTACTCCGACCTTTTTCATCAACGGGCGCCGGCACTACGGCGCGTACGACATCCGGTCGCTCACGGCGGCGCTTCTGCGCGAGGCGCGGGAGGGGCGTTAATCGGGAATGGGGAATCGGGAACCGATTCTCCCAGCCCGATTCCCGATTCCCATTCCCGGTTGCCGTGCAATGGACTCCGTTGGCGCTTTGTAAGAACGACGGGCGGCTCCGCTCCCAGCGTCGCTGCGGGCTACTATGATTTCGTTGACGTTGAGCGATGAACCAGCGCCTGCAGCGAGCTGGCCAACCCCTCCATGTCAAGCTCGCCCGTTCGATAACCTAACACACATATCCTCATCGCATACGACCCACTCAGCTTCGTCGACGAGATGAAGTACCGCCCTTCCCTGACGATCGATGCGAGCGCCGCTTCGTTGATTCGGTCCAGCTCCCTGGGATCGTCCATGCCGTCGGGATGGAGCCGGAAGCAAACAACACCGAACCGCGCCTCCGACATCACCTCCAGGCCGGGTTGCGCGCGCACGAGGACCTCGAAGTACCGCGCCAGCGCCATCCCACGCTCGATTGCCTGACGAATTGCCCCCACCCCGAAGTAGCGCACCGACATCCACACCTTGAGAGCGCGAGAATACCGGGTGAGCTGCTCTCCGTAGTCGGCAAAGTTCACCTGCGCTGCCCCGGTCACATCCTGTAGGTAGTCGGGCATGATGTGGAACGCCGCTTTGAGCCTCCTCGGCTCTCGGACGAGAAGGCATCCGCACTCGAACGGCACGAACAGCCACTTGTGAGGATCGAGAGTCACCGACTCCGCCCGTTCTATCCCCGCAAACTCTCGTTTGCCGTACTCCGTGAGAATCGCGAATCCGCCGTATGCGGCGTCCACGTGGAACCACAGGTCCTCGCTCGAACAGACATCGGCAATCGCTCCTAGCGGGTCCACCGCTCCTGTGTTCGTCGTGGCAGCCGTGGCAATGACGGCCATCGGAATCAGTCCAGCGGCGCGGTCCGCCGCGATGGCCGACGCGAGAAGCCCCGGCTGCATTCGAAACCCTTCATCCGATGGCAGCACCCGCACGTGCTCGCGCGACAGGCCGGCGATCCACGCCGCACGGATCACCGACGAATGAGCCTGGTCGGTGACATAGACGGTAAGCTTTGCAATGAGTTCCGGGTTCTCGCCCACGATTTCGTGGCGCGCGGCAATCAGGGCGGTCAGCGTTGCCTGGGATCCACCTGACGTAAGCAGCCCGCTCGAGCCCTCCGGCATGCCGAGCCAGCGGCGGAACCAGTCGAGCACCACCAGTTCGATGGCGTTAGGTCCAGCGGCTACCGGCCACACCCCGGCAAAGAAGTTGTATCCGGTGGCAATCCAGTCACCTAGTACGGCTGGAAAGGTGGGGCAACTGGGCACGTAGGCGATGAAGCCAGGGTGCGGCTCGCGCGCCGCGTACGGAAACACGTCGCGCTGCAGGTCGCCGATCAGGGCTTCGAAATCCGTCCCGTGCTCCGGGGGCTCCATCTCCAGGGGCCGTATCGCCTCTTCGCGCGAGCGTGTCGAGTAAGCGGGCTGCTCCCGGAGGCTCGCCAGATGCTCGGCCACCAGGTCTGTAACGCGGTAACCGAGCCGACGCATGGTGGCCAGGTCGAGGTCGAGGGACACTTTAGAGAAGGCGGGAAAGGGGAAACGGGAAACGAAGCCTTCACAAACATGATGCTTCCCGTTTGCTAATCCAGTTCCTTACGTTCCGATTCCCGATTCCCGATTCCCGATTCCCGATTCCCGATTCCCGATTCCCGATTCCTCATTCCCGCTTCCCGCTTCCCGCTTCCCGCTTCCCGCTTCCCGCTTCCCGCTTTCGCAGGTGCGGATCCTGCCACAGAGCAGAGTCTATGATCCACCGTTTGCTGGAGCGGAATCAGGGTATGGGGGAGCATGTGCGCGCTGGCAAGCGACCGCGTGCCTCACTGATCTCGTCCGTGGGATCCAGACCGGCACGGATCATCGGCTGCGGTTTGCTGGCTTTCGGGTTGGCAACGGCCCCCGCCCTCGCCCAGCCCGCAGATACGATCAGCAACGAACCGGGACCGCTGCTGACTCGCGGTGACGCCCTTACGGGCGGGATATTTGCCCTCGCCACCGTTGCGGCGTTTCCACTGGACAAGGTGTTTGCCAGCTACGCGCAAGGCGCGATTCAGGAGCGCCGATTTGCGCGGCAGGTCGCGATCGTCGTCGAGGAGGTCGCGGTTCCCGGCGCTTTCATCATCGGAGCGAGCCTCTACGGCGTTGGAAAGCTCGCCGATAACGAAGAGATGGCGGATCTCGGGTTGCACGGCAGCGAAGCCATTGTCATCGGCCTCCTGTTCACCGGCGGTCTGAAAATTCTGGCCGGCCGCGCCCGGCCGTTTCTCGGACACGATGAGCCGCATAACTTCGGTCTGCTACGCGGATGGAGGAACCACGATTATTCCAGCTTCCCTTCCGGGCATACGCTGATCGCCTTCGCCGCGGCTTCAGCCGTCACCGAAGAGACCCGCCGCTTCTGGCCTAACTCCGTCTGGATCGTTGGAACCGCGATGTACGGCGGAGCGGCTCTGGTGGGATGGTCGCGCATGTTCGACGACAAACACTGGATCAGCGACGTGGCGGTTGGTGGAGCGCTGGGGATCTTTGCCGGCCGCAAGGTGGTCCGCTTTCATCACACGCGTCCCGACAACGCACTCGACCGCTGGCTGCTTGGCGTGTCCATCGTTCCCGAGGGTCAGAGTGGCTACGGGTGGCGGCCGATCGTAGTGCCGCAGCGGTGAGCGGTTCTGCGTGAATGGAATCTTCGTAGTGGCGGAGCTGACCGGGCCGGTTCGCGACCGCGTGCACGCCATTCAGCGCGAATTCGATCCCAAGTTGGCGAAGGGCACCCCCCCGCACATTACTATTGCCGGGTCGTCAGGCGTGGGTCCGCTTCCGCTCGATACCCCGGTCGAGCGCATCCGCGAAGCACTTGGCCCCATCGTCGCGTCGAGGCCGCCGATCACCATCACTTTCGAACGGCCCCACCGCTACATGACGACGGACATCGTCGTGCTGCCAGTGGATCCGCATGGTCCTCTTCGGGCCCTGCACGAATCGATTGCCCTTTCCGGGTTGAAGTTCGAGCGCAGCCGTCACCAGTTCAGCCCGCACTGCACGATGAGCTTCTACAAGACGCTCACCCCGTTGGTGGAACGCCGGTTGATGGCAACCCGAGTGGACGATCCGACGACCATCGACCGTATTCAGTTCTACATATCGGTGGACCTGGTCGAGTCGCGGAAAGTGTTGGAGTTGGAACTAGGAAATAGGAAATAGGAAATAGGAATTAGGGGTCGTGTGCGTCGATTGAAATGCGAACGCCGAAAGGAACAGGATTTCAGGGAACGTATCCGAGTTCAGGCCATAGCGAGACCTCCGTTGCCACTACCACAAAATCTACGCACACGACCCCTATTTCCTATTTCCGCCGAAGGCCATCCTCACCAGCGACCCTAACCGGCTCTGGCACGCCCACCAGATGGTCGTAGACCAGCGTTCCGCCTAACCAGCCGGATACGGCGAGAACGGCGAGGCCGGCTAGCGCCGTGCCATACGCCACATACGTCATGTACGCCGGCTCGGGGCGCGTCGCGACACTGACGGCGAAAAGAGCCAGCGCCGTCAAATTGAGCACCGCGTGGCGCCAGCCAATCGCCCGCGCCGGATGGCCAGCGGGGATTGCGCCAAACAGATCGATGAATCCGGGGATTGCCGCGACCAACGCCGATACGCATCCGGCTGCCGCCAGGTAGTAACCGAATACGTGCGGCTTCTCGGCATAGGCTGCATAGAGGTCAGCAGCGACACTCAGTGTCCAGCAGGCGATCGGAAAGCCAACCAACATCGGATGAATCGGATGCGTTTTTATCCGCGCTGCGCTTAGCATGGGCTGACCCTCGCTCGACGAGTGATGCCGGTCGCACCAGAGGACCGCGCGCGCCGGCCGGTTATGTTATAGCCTCTCAATCCTCCGCAATCAACATGAACGATCTGTTCGCCGCTTTCGACGATGATGCCACCGCGGCGTCCGGCACCCGCTTCACCGAGCTCACTGCACGGTACTTGAGTGACGCGTACCAGGGGACCGGACCCGTGTCCACGCCGCTCGGCGCTGCAGATATTGCCGCGCGATTCGACGAGCCGATACCTACCGATGGCTTGCCACTGGCCGACCTCATCAGCCGCATCGAACGCGACATCGTTAACGACGTCAACCGTTTGGCGCATCCGATGGCGATGGGGCATCAGGTCTCGCCACCGCTGCCGGCGGCGATTTGGGCGGACCAGCTCATATCGGCCATGAATCAGTCGGTGGCGGTATGGGAGATGTCACCGGTTATCACGCCCCTCGAGATACGGGTCATCCGCTGGATGACCGAGCTCGCCGGGTTCGGGCCCGATGCCGGGGGAACGTTCACCTCCGGAGGAACCGAGGCGACGTTCACCGCCCTTCTCGCGGCCCGAGCGGCGCTGCTCCCTAACGCCTGGAACGACGGCTTGGGCGGCGATCAACCGGTGATCATGTGCGGCGAGCACGCGCATTACGCGGTGATGCGCGCGGTCGCCGAGCTAGGCCTCGGCGTACGCTCCGCGCTTCCGATTCCGACCCGCGACTTCCGCATGGACCCAGTGGCACTCGAGAACAAGGTGCGTGAGGCACGGGCGGCCGGCCGGCAAATCATGGCCGTCGTCGCCACCAGCGGGTCCACCGCGACGGGCTCGTTCGACGATCTCGA
>JBGTNB010000301.1:0-2305 GCA_041743285.1 Gemmatimonadaceae bacterium | reverse complement strand
GAAGCGCGTGGCGGGAGCGGATGGGAATCGAACCCACCCAACCCGACGTGGTCAGGTCGCATTGGTTTTGAAGACCAGGGAAGCCACCAGGCTCCGACCGCCCCCACGCGTTAGGTCAGATCGATCTCGGATGCGCCGCGTGGCTCGACTTGGCCGATCACCACGGCGTCGGGAACGAGAGAAAGATACTCGGCAACGCGTAACGGGGGGACCGCCACGAGCAGCCCGCCCGAGGTCTGCGGATCCAGCAGCAGTGCGCGTGTGCGAACCGACGTGGTACCCCATGCGACACGCTCATTGAGGTAGCTCTCGTTTCGGTCGGAGCCGCCGGTTCTCGCCCCCGCATCGTACGCGTCGAGAGCCCCCGGCAGCTCGCCGATGGCGGCCGGATAAAGGCGGAGGGTCACACCGCTGGCCCTCGCGATATGCGAGGCGTGTCCGAGCAGCCCAAAGCCTGTCACGTCAGTCGCGCACTTCGCTCCGACGGCGAGCGCGGCCCGGCTTGCGCGCGCATTCAGCGTCGTCATGCTGGCGATGAGTCTCTCGAGCAGTGCGGGAGAAAGCACGCCATTCTTGTGCGCCGTTGCCAGTAGTCCGGTCCCCAGCGGCTTGGTGAGCACGAGCTGGTCGCCTGGCTGGGCGGCGGCGTTCGTCAGCAGACGGGAGGGATGAGCCCGTCCCGTTACCGCCAGACCGAACTTGATTTCCTCGTCGATGATTGTGTGACCGCCGACGAGCAACGCACCGGCTTCATGCACCGTGTCGTGGCCACCGCGGAGAATGTCGGTGAGGATTTCGATAGGCACTCCGTTCGCCGGGAACGCCGCGATGGCGAGCGCGGTGAGCGGCTCTCCGCCCATGGCGTAAACGTCGGAAAGCGCATTGGCGGCTGCTACGCGGCCAAAGGTGTAAGGGTCGTCGACAATGGGCGCGAAGAAGTCCACCGTCTGAACGAGGGCAATCTCGTCCGACAGCGCGAAAACACCGGCGTCGTCAAAGGTCTCCCGGCCTACGAGGAGCCTGGGGTCAGCCTGACGAGGCAGTGGTGCGAGTACGCGCGCGAGGTCCCCCGGACCCATCTTGGCGGCTCAACCGGCACACCTGGCGAACGCGGTGAGTCGAAAGAGCTCCTCGCGTGTGCGTGATGTGGAGTTCATCGGACTGACGCGATGGCGTCGATTTCAACGAGGACGCCGCGCGGCAGCGCGGCGACCTGCACGGTGGAGCGCGCCGGACGGGCGTCGCCCAGCGTCGCGCCGTAGATCTCGTTGACCACGGGGAAGTCGTTCATGTCCTGGAGATAGACGGTGGTCTTGACGACATCATTCCACCCGGCACCGGCGCTCTCCAGCACGGCCGCGAGGTTGCGCATCACGCGGACTGTCTGCTCGCGCACTCCTCCCTGAACGATCTCCCCGTTTGCCGGATCCAGCGCGATCTGACCGGCGGTGAAGAGGAATCCTGCTGCGACAATGCCTTGCGAGTAGGGGCCGATCGCGGCCGGGGCATTGGCAGTCTGGACTTGCGTGAGACTCACTCTGCTCTCCTGGTTGTGCAGGCGATGACTGGAATCGCCGCTCGTGATGCTGAAGTATGACGTCGCCAGATGGCGCGCCGGGGGCTAAGGTATCTCCGATCCGCCATCGATCGCCAGCCCGAACAAGCGTGCGGCATTGTTGGCGGTCTGCAGTCCGAGGGTGCGTGCGTCCACCTCTCGCGCGGCGGCCAGGCGGTCGATGGTGCGGACGACCCACGCCGATTCGTTTCGCTTGCCGCGGTGTGGTGCCGGCGCCAGGTACGGGGCATCGGACTCGACAAGCAGCCGGTCGTCAGGCACCAGCCGCAGCAGGGCGTCATCGGTCCATTTGCGGAAGGTGATGATGCCACTGAAGGAGATCATCCATCCGGCGTCGAGACCCTTTTGGGCCAGCCCGGCCGATCCGGTGAAGCAGTGCAGCACGCCACGTATTCCGTTGGCGCCGGCTTCGGCGATCATCGCTCCGGTGTCGTCCTCGGCCTCACGCGTGTGAACGACGACTGGCACGTCACGTTGCCTGGCAAGTGCAAGCTGCCCGGCAAACGCCTCACGCTGCTTGATCCGCGGCGAGAAGTCATAATGATAGTCTAGGCCGCATTCGCCGACCGCCACCGCACCCCGGTCGAGGTGCGCTGCGATAGCCGACAGGTCGCGCGACTCATCGAACGTCATGGCGTCATGCGGGTGCACACCGGCAGTCCACCACACCGTCCCCGGATGCGCGCCGGCATTGGCCTCGGCGCGCCCCGCCGCTTCGAGCGACTCGCC
>JBGTNB010000300.1:0-5473 GCA_041743285.1 Gemmatimonadaceae bacterium | reverse complement strand
ACGCCGCTTGGAACGGGAACGCGCCCGCGGTTTCGCTCATGATCGAGCTCGGATTCGATCCGCGTGCGACAGGGCACGATTCCGGAACGGCGCTGCATTGCGCGGCTTGGGAGGGCTCGGTACCGGCGGTTGCCGCGATTTTGCGGCATGCAGCGGCCGCCGAGCTCGTAGCCCTGCGGGACGCGCACTACGATGCGACGCCGTTAGGTTGGTGCTGCCACGGATCGCTGCACGGCAATCGCGCCGCGGATCACGCCGGGGTGGCGCGCCTCCTCATCGGCGCGGGAGCGCGCCCGGGCACCGACACGAAGGAGGGCTCACCCGCCGTCCGTGCGGCGATCGTTCAGGCGAGCGGATCGCCTGCCAGCGCCTCGTCCTCCCACGAGTAGTCAGGAGTGCGCCGGTCCTGACGTTGGTACCATCGGTAGGTGTCCCGCAACCCCTCTTCCAGCGGCGTCAGCTCGAGCCCCAACTCTTCGCGAACGCGATCGGCGCGCACCGTGATCGGCGGAATGTCGAGATAGGCGCCGAAGTAGTAAGGCGGCGCGAACGTTCCACCGCCGAGCTGCTGGATTCGCTCGTGCGGCACGTGCACGAGTTCGGCGTCGATGCCCGCGATCCGTGCCAGCAGCCTGACGAACTCCAGCTGCGTTACGGGCGGATAGTTCGCCAGATTGTACGCGCGACCGACCGCCGCGTCTGACTCCGCGGCGAGCATAGCCGCGCGCGCCACGTCGTGCGATTGCACCCATTGCATCGTCGAGAGGCCTTCGCCGGGGATGATGATCGGCCGCCCGGCACGCAGGCGGTCCCAGAAGAACGCCTCGCGCTCGAACGGGTTGTATTGCCCATAGATGAACGCCGGCCGGAGCGTGGTCACCGGAATCCCCCGATCGCGTCCGAGGGCGAAGAGGGCGCGCTCGCTGTCCGCCTTCTGTGCGCCGTAGGCGTTAGGAAAGTCAGGCGGCACCAACTGCGCGTCCTCGGCGTACTCACCGCCCGGAGGGTAAACCGCGACGCTCGAGGTGAAGACGTAGCGGCTGAGGCCATCCGCCGCCGCGACGGCGGCCGCGCTCACCTGATCGCCGGTTGTCCCGCGCTGCCAGTCGAAGACGTTGTCGTAGACGACATCGAATCGCTTTCCGGCGAGCGCGCGCTGGACCGCCGCCGTGTCAGTGCGATCGCACTGGATCTCCTCGACCCGCTCGCCGAAGGGCGTGCCGCCGCCGCGGTGCAGGATCACCACCTCGTCGCCGCGCTCGAGGAGACGTTCCACCAGCGCACGGCCAATGAACAGGGTTCCGCCGATCACGAGCACGCGCGTCATGGTTGCTCCGGTTGGTAGGTTATCGAGGATCTGCTCGCTGAAGCTCGCCCGACACCAGTATCGTATATCAGGCCCGTGGACGCTACGGCGCGGTAGATCAGCCGTTCGTAGCGGCGCGGGCGTAGCTGCGCTGGACATGCCGGTTGCCGGGTGTCATCGTGCAGGACAGCGACCCCCTTTGTACCCGAACAACGCGAGGAACGTCATGCGCATAACGCCGATCGTATTGGGCACCGCGATCCTGATGCTGGCATCCGCACCCTGGACTAGCGCGGATGCGAGCATCATGGCGCGGGCTCTCCCGGTGATGCAGGCGGCTCTTCCGCCGGCCGGTGATCAGGCGAACCAACGTCTTGCCTCGTCGCGTCGCAAGGCAGAGTGGGCGGTAATTCGAACGGGCGATGACAGCGTGCGCGCATGGGTCGTGTATCCGGAGAAGCGCGAGAACGCTCCCGTCGTAGTCGCGGTGCATGACAACCGGGGCATGTCCAACTGGATTCGCTCGATCGCCGACCAGCTTGCCGCCGATGGCTTCATCGCGATCGCACCAGATCTGCTCACCATGCAGGACGTGCCTCGTCTACCTGATGGCGAGTCCGACCTGGCGGGTGTGCGCGAAAAGCTTCGACTCGTCGATCAGGCCACCCGCGACCGCTTCATCCAGGCGGTCGGCGAGTGGGGCACGCGTCTGGAAGGCGCGACGCCGAAGTACGGAATAGTCGGATTCTGCTGGGGCGGCTCGACCGTATTTGCGCACGCGGTCGCCGCGCCTTCATCGCTAGGCGCCGTGGTCGTCTACTACGGCGGATCGCCGCCGCCCGATCGCCTTTCCTCCGTTCGTGCGCCGATCCTGGGACTCTATGGCGAGGACGACGCGCGTGTGAACAGCACCGTGCCGCCGGCCGTCGAGGCACTGAAGGCACTTGGCCGCATCTTCGAGACGCACACGTTCGCGGGTGCGGGCCATGGGTTCACCCGCTCGCAGGAAGGGCGAGACGGCGCGAACCTCGAGGCAGTGAAGCAGGCCTGGCCCCTGACCGTGGACTGGTTCCGGACCCATCTGGGCAGTTAGGCAATCTCGCGCCGGCTTTCCTACGCAGCTACACCATGGTGTAACCATGCGAACCGCCATCGTTGCCCGCGCCATCGCTTACGTCCTTCTCATCACGCAGACGCTACCTGACGCCGAGTGTCAGGCAGCGCCGGGCGACAGCTGGCCAGTTGCGACGCCAGCCCAAGTCGGATTGAGCAGTGCGGTGCTCGACAGCATCGATGCCGAGATCCAAAGCGGACGTTATGGCTACGTCGACCGGATGCTCGTCATCCGCCGCGGCCAGATCGCCTGGGACCGCCGCTACCAGCACGACTACGACGACGTCTACGGCGACTCGGCACGCCTGGCGACTACACTGCGGTCGCACGACCGCTCGGGTTCTTACAATTATTTCAACGACTGGTGGCATCCTTACTACCGCCGCGGCGAGCTGCACACGCTGCAGTCGGTCACTAAGACGATCACGTCGATCATCATTGGCGCGGCCACGACGCGCGGAGAGTTTCCGTCACTCGATACACCGGTGCTCTCGTTTTTCGACTCGAGTGAGGTGGCCAGCATCGACGACCGCAAGCGTCGCCTGACGATCCGGCACCTCCTGACGATGACCGCGGGGCTGAACTGGGACGAAGCCCGGCCGTATGGCGACACCGCGAACACCGCGATCCAGCTCGAGTCCAGCTACGACTGGGTGGACTTCGCCATCGACCGGCCGATGACCGATGAGCCGGGCTCCCGGTTCGCTTACAACAGTGGGGCGAGCCAGATCCTGGCGCACGTGTTCGCGCGGGCGACCGGCATGGATGTGGAAGAGTACGCGGCGCGCCACGTCTTCGAACCACTCGGCATCCGAGACTGGTACTGGAAACGGACGCCGGCCGGCGTGCCTGACACCGAGGGTGGCCTGTACATGCGGGCCGAGGACCTCGCCAGGCTCTGGCAGCTGTTCCTGTTAGGCGGAGACTGGAATGGCCGGCGCATCGTCAGCGAGCAGTGGGTGCGCGAATCGGTGACGCCGGCGATCGCAGTGGGCGGTCCGCAGAACCGCGTCGCCTACGGCTACAAGTGGTGGCTCTATCCGAACCCGCTCGACGAACAGCGGTATCTGTGGGCCGGCAGCGGCTTCGGCGGGCAGTTCCCGATCGCAGTGCCGGGGCACGACCTGATTCTCGTACTCAACGGGTGGAACATCCTTCCTGGAACGCCGAGCGCTCCGGCGAGACGGATCCTCGAGCGGATTCTTCGAGGGGCGGCCCAGTCGCGATAGGCGTCGGCTGTTCGAATCGCCCCCGACAATTCATACGATCGGAGCCATCGATCGAACGGACGCTCGCGCGCCTTCCGTACCACGCGCTACTCCTGGTCTCGGCGTCCAAAGCGTCTGCCTGACTCATGATCCCCGTGACCATCCGCCGACGAAAGCGTATCCTGGGTGGAGCACCTGCGAACTCGCCCCTTTGCCTCACCCCAGCGAACGAATCACAATGCGCCTTTCAGTACTTCTCATCCTCCTGATTGTTACTCCACCAGTTGCCGCCCAGGATGCGCCGGCCAGCAGGGCCCGGACGCCGGAGTGGCGCTGGGCCGTGAACACTGCGGCGGGGTGGAAGTCCCCGAATCGCTACATGCCGGCCTACCCTGATCACCGGCATGGGGTGGTAGGACTCAGGGCGTCGAAACGCGTCGTCGCTTTGAGTTGGTTCTGGCTGGCCTACAGTCCCACCCTGTATCCCGCAGTCCTGGTCAGCGCTCCCGACCTGACGAGGCCGTACTACGGATATCCTGCGCCGGACGGCTCGCTAGGCTTCTACCCCGAACGGTTCACCTACGGCGCTGGCCTCGCACCACTGGCAGCAGAGCTCGGGTACGACCTGGACCACCGTTTGGGAGTGTACGGAACTGCCGCTGTCGGGGGCGTCTGGTTCGCAAAGGACTTTCCTATTCCCGATGAACGGCGGCTCGCGGGGCTGACTGAGCTCGGCGCAGGAGTGCGCATCCGGATTGGGCGGGATAGTTGGATCGCGACGGGCTACAAGCACCATCGCCTATCGAGTTGGGGCGATGCCGCGTACGGCCCGAAGGTGGTGGGACAGCTACTCTTTCTCGATGTGGAGTGGCGATCGCGATAGAAAACTGTCTCGGTGCTGCTCGGCGCCGGTGGCGGTCCCCGGATGCTGAAGGCAACACAATCGATCCAGCCGCTTTCGGTAGGGCCCCAAACGCCGCGGAAGGTGAGTTGCGTCTCGCGCGATTTTCGCGAGACCGAGAGGCGTACACCGAGGGCACGACGGCTTTCGTGCGCGGCGTCGTGGCCGAGGGCTGGCGCCCGAGCAGAACGCGCGCGACAATCCCTGAGTCAAGGGACCGGCAGTGGGGTTTGCACTGACGTTCTGGTTTCTTCTGAGCTACCTCATTCGTTCCCGGTCGCACGACCAGAACGTTCCGCGGCGCAGCACAAGGGTTACTGGAGGATGCGTCATGACCATTCGTCGTACGGCTTTCATCGTTGCGATTCATGGTGCGCTCGCGCTCACGACCGCGAGTGCGCAGAGCCGTGTCGATTCCATACCCGACTCGCTGCTCGCACCCATTTTTCGCGAGCATGGCGCGCTCCCTGTAACTCTGGTGACGGCGATGCGACCGCTCACCCGCGACCGGCAGGGCGAGCCGGAGTGGCAGCCGGCGCTTCTGCGCTTCGGCGCGGGAGACTCGCTCGAAGCCGAGGTACGTACACGCGGAATATTTCGGCGGGCGCGGTGCACGCTGCCGCCGCTCCGGATCGACATTCCTCGAGAAAAGGCTGAGAATACGCCGTTCAGCGGGCTGAACAAGTTCAAGCTCGTTGTGCATTGCGAGAAAGGCGAGGTGTTCGAGCAGTACGTAGTACAGGAGTACCTGCTTTACCGCGTCTACAATCTTCTGACGCCGTTCAGCCAGCGCGTGCGCCTGCTTCGCGCGACGTACGTGGACCAAGCGTCGCCTCGGGACAGCTTGACGCGTTATGCAATTCTGCTCGAGGAGGATGAGGACGTCGCGAAGCGCACCGGCACGACTCACGTCGAGGCCGAGGGTGCGGGACCGGACCACTTGGA
>JBGTNB010000299.1:0-3883 GCA_041743285.1 Gemmatimonadaceae bacterium | reverse complement strand
AAAATCGCGGCGCATGGCGGAAAGATGGTTAGTTACCTGCGTAACGGGAACGCCGAACTCTTCGCTCAGAGCGGCGTAGGTGGGCCTGCATTCGCCCGGAGAACCTCCGCGTAAGTCGTATCGTTCGAAGATGGCGAACTGCGTGGTCTTGCCAGCTGTACCGGTACGCTCTCGCAAGGCATCGACCGCCGCGGAGAAGAGCGCGCGGATCATCTCCTGGCGGAATGCCTCATCCGCATCTTCGGTTGGCCGCCCGCCCTCTCCTAGCTCTCGCTCGGCTCCGGGGAAGTCGAGCGACAGATGCGCATGCGCTCCACCCCGCTTGAGCCGTCCCTCTGCCTTGCGAGCGTTACTGGCGAATCGGTCTAGACAGGTTCTCAGGAATGTTCGGAACCGCGCTCGGCCCGGCTCGAAACGCTCGAGCATGCCGCCTTCCAGCGCCCGCGCAAAGAATGCCTGCGTCAGATCCTCGGCATCCTCGCGCGATAAGGCCCAGGAAAGGCGGAGGTGCTTGTAGGCGGGCTTCCAGTACGCCTCGATCAGCGTTTCCCACGCCGTCCGACGCTCGGCGCTGTCCGCTGAATCGAGGCTCTCGACTATCGAGTGTCGGGTAACTGGGAACCGGCTGGCGCCGGTCACGATCGCGCCGCCCGTATCGCCAGCGGCCACCGTACCTGACGCCTCTCATGCGGCTCTCCCCAGAACGGCCGCAACGCGTACTCCACCGCGTCTACCGGATCCCGTCCGACGTCCGCAATGTAGCGTTGCGCAGCGGACCAGGTGCGTAGATAGGCGGTAAACTGCGCGAGTGTCCAGTCTTCCCGCAGCTCGACGTGCGGTGTTTCGAGTGCCTCGAATGGCATCGGGATCGATGCGTATCCCTCCTCGACCAGCCGTCGTCGGTCGTCCCAGTATTGCTTCAGCGTTTCGCCGTAGAGGCGTCCGACTTCGACGTCGATCGCCGGGGTTATGCGAGGCAGGGCGTAGCTCCAAACGGCCAGTACACCAGCTGGCGCCAGCACGCGTCGGGCCTCTTCGAAGAATGCCGTGATATCCAGCCAGTGCAACGCCTGAGCAACGGTTATGAGGTCGGCGCTCCCGGTGCTGATGCCGCTCGCCTCCGCCGTTGCCTTACGATAAGCGATGCGCGGGTGCGCCTCGGCGTGGGCGAGCTGCGATTCGCTGGCGTCGGTGGCGATCACGTGCGCGAACCGTGTCGCCAGTCCGATCGCCGCCTGCCCGTTCCCGGTTGCGCAGTCCCAGGCGAGCTGTTGACGAGGCGCCACCGCGGAAAGCCAGTCGAATAAGGGTTGCGGATAGCGGGGCCGTGCCGCCGCGTACTGCCTGGCATGTCCGGAGAAGAGGTCGGCGTACGGCACGTCGGTTAGATCAGGTATCGCTCGCGGAGAATCTTGACGTGGTGAAGCTCGTGGCCGGCAGTGATCCATGCCAGCGCGCGCACCGTTACCCGTGCGTTGCTGGCCTCGCCACCTCGCGTCATTGCCGACGCCGGCAGGCCCCGGAACAGAGCGACCGTCGAGGCGCGCGCGGCTCGGAGATCGCCGGCGAGATCCTCGAGCGATCGGGCGCCGAACTCGCCGGCCGGCGCGTAGTCGTTCTCATTGAAGCCGGCGAGAGGTGTGTCGTCGCCGCGAGCGAACCGCAGCGCCCGATAGGAAAATATTCGCTCGGCGTCGGTCAGGTGCCCGATTACTTCTTTGATACTCCATTTGGCCGGCGCATAACGAAAGTCCGCCTTCTCCGCCGAAAGTCCTTCCAGCAGCCGGGAAGTCTCCTCGCCTTGACGCTCGAGCGTGGCGATGATGTCTCCGGAGGGGACCAGGCCGACGTACCGGCCGTAATAGGGTGCGTGCTCCGAGGCGGCGGGCGCAGAATCGTATGTGTCAGGCACGGGAGGGATGGTGGAGGTGGCACAGGCAAGATCGCGAATGCCGGCGGCCGATGCCAGCACCTTCCCCGACGAGCCGCCGGGCGCAACATTTCCCGCCTCAACCCCATGCCCCACCGCCATGCCCAGTGCCTCGCCTTCCGATCTGTCACGCTTCATAAACATCCACGACCTGGAGCGCGGAGCGCGCGAAGCGATCGACGGGATGATCTACGACTACTACGCCAGCGGTTCCCACGACGAGATCACGGCCCGGGAGAACCGCGCGGCGTTCGACCGCCTCGCGCTGCTCCCGCGTGCGATGGTCGACGTAGCGCACCGTGACACTTCCGTCGTTCTTCTCGGGGTGAAGCACGCTACCCCTTTGCTGGTAGCTCCGATGGCCATGCAGCGGCTCGCCCATCCCGATGGTGAGCTCGCCATGGCTCGTGCGGCGGCCGAACTGGGTATTGGCATGGTGGTCAGCACGGTATCGACCACGCCGATCGACGAGGTTCACGCCGTTCTGCCGGAGCCACTCTGGTTTCAGCTGTACGTGTACCCGGACAAGGGGCTTACCGAGAGGCTGGTGCGACGCGCGGAGAGCGCGGGCGCGCAGGCGCTGGTGCTCACTGTCGACACGCCAGTGCTGGGCCGGCGCGAGCGCGATGTGCGCAACGAGTTCCGGCTCCCTGCCGGCCTTACCCTGGCGCACGAAATGCCTGGCGATTCGCAGGTGCTCCCGCACGTGCACGTGGAGAGTGGACTGGCGGTGCATGCGGCCGGCATGCTCAATCCGTCGCTGACCTGGCGCGATGTGGAGTGGCTGCGCTCAATCACGTCGATGCCGGTGCTGTTGAAAGGCATCATGCGGGGCGATGACGCACACCGGGCGGTAGAGCATGGCGCGTCAGGCATCGTCGTGTCCAACCATGGTGGCCGGCAGCTGGACACCGCTCTCCCGACGATCAGCGCCCTCCCCGCCGTGGCCGACGCAGTCGGAGGCCGCATACCGGTCCTCCTAGACGGCGGGATCCGCCGTGGAACGGATGTGCTGAAGGCCCTCGCCCTCGGTGCATCAGCGGTACTGGTCGGCCGGGCTGCGCTATGGGGACTCTGTTGCGGAGGTGAAGCCGGCGCCCGTCTCGCACTGTCGATTCTGCGGACGGAGCTCGATATGGCAATGGCGTTATGCGGAGCGAGAACGGTTGAGGAAATAACGAGCGATCTCGTGGCGAACTGAAGGATGAAGGCGAAAGAAGAGCAAAGGCGAAGGAAGTGCGAAGTGCGAATTGCGAAAGAGAAGTGCGAAGTGAAAAAAGACCCCCTTTCGCAATTCGCAATTCGTACTTCTTTTGCCCTTCGCACTTCTCGTTTGGCCTACTCCGTCTTGAGCGCCATCACCGGCTCGATACGCGTGCTCGAGCGCGCCGGGATGAGCGACGCCATTGCCGCGACGGCTAGAAGCAGTACGACGATTCCGCCCAACGTCGCCGGATCCGTAGGACTGACCTCGAACAACAGCGCCGATAATAGCCGGTTCGCGATAATGGCACCGAGCAATCCGGCAACGACACCGATGCCGGCGACGATCATCCCGCGACGCAATACCATTGCGCTGATCTTCGACGCGGTCGCCCCAAGCGCCAGGCGCACGCCGAATTCGCGCGTACGCTGCCTAACCATCGTCGATAGGATTCCGAACAGGCCGATCGCCGCCAGGATCACCGCCGCTGCGGCGAAAGCGGCCAGCAATAGCGCGTTGAGCCGCGGCTGTGCCAGCGGCTTGGCGAGGAATTCGTCGAACGGGGCTGCACTCGCCAGCGCAACGCCCGGCGCCGATTCCTCGAGGACCCGGCGAATGGCCGGTACCACCAATTCCTGCGTACGCTCGGTGCGAATGACCAGATTGGTCGGCGCGAACGGGAAGAACGACTGGCGCATCGGAAAATAGATGCTCGGCCTCGCCTCGCGGAGGTCGCGGTAGCGCGTGTC
>JBGTNB010000298.1:0-6392 GCA_041743285.1 Gemmatimonadaceae bacterium | reverse complement strand
CTGATACCCCGAAGTGGGTTTAGCGGCTTAGCGAAGAACACCACACATGGTTCCCGCGACTTGGCTCGGACGTCATCCAGGTTGGCTGGTGAACCCCTCGGCCCGCAGTGCGGCGCGCACCCGGCCATTGAGCGCGTCCAGATCCTCGTGGTTGGCCCGCGCTGCTTCGATGCGCTCGAGGAGTTGCTGAGCGAAGGCGAAGTGTGACGTGCAAGGGAGACAGGCGGCCAGGTGCGCCTCGACCTCCATCCATCGCGCGGTATCCAGCTCGCCGTCCAGGTAGTCCCACAGTCGCTGAACAGCGGTGATGCAGTCGATGGCTTCCGGGGCTGCGGGCGTGTCGTCGGCGGGCATGAGTGGCTCCGGTGACATTATCGAAAGGATTGCTGTGCGTTCGGGTCGCCAATACGACGCGGCGACTCGCTGAGGCCAGCATCGCGGGCGATGGCGAAGAGCTGCTCTTGCAGAAGTCGACGCGCACGGAAGAGGCGGGAGCGGATGGTGCCGACGGGCACCCCCTCGACGGCGGCCGCTTCCCCGTACGTCAGCCCTTCCATGTCCACCAGCACCACGGTCGCGCGAAAGTCCGTCGGCAAGTTGCGCAGGGCGCGATCGA
The DNA here is from genome assembly GCA_041743285.1 of Gemmatimonadaceae bacterium. GTDB lineage: Bacteria > Gemmatimonadota > Gemmatimonadetes > Gemmatimonadales > Gemmatimonadaceae > JALZIF01. The sequence goes on along the minus strand of JBGTNB010000298.1, from coordinate 5,776 downwards.
TCGCCGGTCCGATGTCGATCCGGTCGAAAAGATCGGCATCCCCGCCTTGCAAAGCTGTCATGTGCCCGCGAGCGGCGGCAACCGCCTCGGCGTCGGGGTCGACATCGTCCAGCGCGGAAAAGCGGCTCGCTCGCTCGCGTTCGCGCAAGAAAGCGTTGCGACAGATGGTCAGCATCCACCGCATCGCGTTTTCGCCTGGGCGGAAGGTGTGATATCCGCGATAGGCGAGCAGAAATGTCTCCTGTACCAGGTCGTCGGCCGCGGTCGCATCGCGCGTCAGCGATCGGGCAAAGCGAGCAACCCCCGGCAGGCACGAGAGCACATCGCGCTCGAACGTCGCGTCCCGGGCTGCGCTCGACGGCGCACCCGCGTCAGGCCGTGGCATTAGCGTCAGGCTGAGCGCCGGCTTCCTTTAGCGCTCGCCGCGCCGCCCTTGTGATGAGCACCGTTACGACCAGCGTTGCAACCAGCCCCAGCGCGAGAACCGAATAGGAGGCGAGTCCGCGCTCCGGGCCGTTACCTGCGGCGGCGACGGCCACGGCGCCGGCAACCGTACCCGAATAGACGTAGAGCGTGGTGCCCGGGATGATCCCCGCCATGGCGACGAGAAAGTCCGTTAGGCGCAAACGCGTGAGTCCAAGGGCGTAGTTCAATGCGCTGAAGGGAAAGACAGGCGAGAGGCGCATCAGTAACACAATGCGCCGCCCATCGTTGCCGACAACGGTGTCGATCGCGGCGAGGCGCCGGTCGCGAGCGAGCCATCGCTCCACGGTGCCGCGCGCCACATACCGCCCGAGGAGAAAGGACGCGGTAGCGCCTAGCGTCGCACCGGCGAGCACGAGCACTATGCCCAGACCCAAGCCGAACAACGCGCCGGCGGCTAACGTCAGAATCGAAGCAGGAACCAGCGCCACGCACGCGACCGCATAACCAACCACGAATACGATCGGTCCCCAAATCCCCAGCCGGTCGATCCAGCCGGCAAAGGCGGGAATGGCATCAGCGGCGCTGCGGCCAACCACCAAGAGCCCGGCCAGGATCAGGAGGGGGATGATGACACGCATCCACTGCCGGCGAAATGAAGCCGGCGGCGTGGAGTCGCGCTCATCGCTCGGCGACGTGGAGGGAGATTGGCTCACAACTGGAGTATTCGCGAGCGGTTGGAAGAGTTCCCGGTCACGCATTAACGCAGCCGTCGCGATTAACCGGTCAACTCTCCCCGCGCCAGCGCTCCAGGTCAGCCACCCGAGCTTCCAAGGCTCCCATCCGATCGGTAGGCGGCGACGCCGTGCTGGTGGCGGACAACGGTCGCTCTGACACGCTCCCGGATGCCGCCGCTGAAGCAGTCACCAGTCGCACCCCCGCACCGATGGAAGCGGTACGCACCTTGCGGCCGGCGAAGCGAACGAAGAGGCGACCGGCCAGTCCCAACCACACCAGCCGAAACAACCGCTCGCCAGCCGGGATGCGGAATGGACTCTGGATCAGGAGGACCATGCCGATACCTAGCAGCACAACGCCTGACGTCACCAACACCATGGCGAGCGGGCCGATCGAATAAGCTGTGGGGCCAACTTGAACGCGCAACTGGAACGCTGCCCATATCATCACAGCGGACATCGGCAGCATCACCAGTGCCCACCCGAGCGTTATGCGTCGCCGGTGCCGGTTCGCCGGATCGGCGCGGAGCTCGTCTCGGCGGTTCCCGCGCTCTGCCACCACTCTGGATAGACCCGCCATGACTTCGTTAGCCGAGAACCCGGCGATGGCCAGTCGCCGCGCCTCGCTGAGGGTCGTGAGCACCCTCGTTAGAAGCACCGCGAGCAAGCCGACTATCGGAAGCACGATGTCCAGGGTACCGACATTATTCTGTTGCCCGGATTCCACCATATAAAGAGACAACAGCAGAATCCCGATCGCGACCATCGACAAGGCGCTCGCCTCGCCGGCGAAGAGGCGGATGGGAAGCGGAATTTCCGGTTCGGCAAGCTGCCCCGCATCTATCGCTTCGATGAGCTCCTCGGCGGTCGCGAACCGATGCTCGGGATCCTTTTGCACGCAGCGATCGATCGCCTCGCTCAGCACCGGAGGCAGATCGGGGCGCGACGCAACGATAGGCGGAACCTGCTCGGTGAGTTGTTTGACCAAGACCTTTTGCGTGGTATCCGCGGTCATCGTCATGCGTCCGGTCGCCGCGAAGTGCGCGGTGAGGCCAAGAGCATACAAATCGCTGCGTCCGTCCACCTGATCCCCGGATGCCTGCTCCGGGCTCATGTATTCCGGCGTCCCCACCACCTCGCCAACGCGCGTTAGGGGGGAGCCCCTACTCACGGGCAAGATCGAGCGAGAAATGCCAAAGTCCATCACCAGCGCGCGCCCGGTCGCCCGCTCGAGCATGACGTTTTCCGGCTTGATGTCACGGTGGACGACGCCGCGCCCATGCGCGTAAGCGAGCGCGTAGCCCACGTCCTGGAGGAGCCGTACGATCTCGCGTACGGAAAGAGGCCCCACACGCTGCACCCTGTCGGCGAGCGAGTCGCCCTCGACCAGGGCCATCGTGTAGGCGAGGAGATCCTCCGATTCCTCGACCGCGTAGACGGGAACGATGTTCGGGTGCGAAAACTTCGCGGCCGTGCGCGTCTCGAGCAGAAAACGGTCGCGCAGCGCGGCCTGCATCGCGAATTCCGGCGGTAACACCTTGAGCGCGATGGGGCGATCGAGGCGAAGATCGCGCGCGAGATATACTGTACCCATCCCTCCGCGCCCGAGCTCCCGCTCCAGCGCGTAGCGGTCGCCAAGCCTTGTGCGAATGAGATCAAGCGTGGCGGTGGCCGGAGGGGAAGCAGAGGCTGCTTGCATCGAGCCAATATATGCACCACCGTGACGGCTAAACAGGATGACGACCCAAAGCACGGGGTGCAGCCGAGGTCCGTGTCGTCATATGGCAACTGCATGACTCAGTGCTCAAGCGACGCCCACCTCCCTATCCTCATCGATCACCAGCCGGCGCATTTCCTGGCCGAGCCGCGCGCGCACCCGTACCAGCAGCGCGACGGCAACCGTCGCCAGTCCCACGACCAATCCCCACCACAGCCCGACCGGGCCGTAATCCAGTCGAAAGGCAAGCCACAGGCTTACCGGAAGCCCGAGCAGCCAGAAGCCGAGCAGATTGACGATCAACGGGGTTCGCGTATCGCCAACTCCGCGCAGGATGCCTATCGAAACCACTTGCAGCCCGTCGAATATCTGGAAAACGCCTGCGATCGGAATCAGCGCGGCTGCCAGCGAGATCACCGCCGTGTCGGTCGTATACGCCCGCGCGAGCAGCATTGGATACGTCAACATTAACACGGCCATGCTCGCCATGAATCCCACGCCTAGAACGATCGCCGCCCGGCTGGCGCCGCGCGCATCCTCCGGGTCGGCCCGGCCCACGGCATGCCCGACGAGCACGGTCGCCGCCGCGGAAATACCTAACGGTACCATGAATGTGAGTGCCGCCATGTTGAGCGCCACGTGATGCGCGGCAACCTGGATCGGGCCGAGCACGCCCATCAGTATCGCTACAAGTCCGAAGATGCCGCCCTCGAGCATGAACTGCGCGCCGATCGGGGTGCCCACGCGAAGCATGCGCACGAGCGGTACCACCGACAGCGCGTCGCGCCGTATCGGCACGATGTAGGGCCGCAGCGATCGCCAGGCGAGCGCAAGAAGACTCACCGCCATCAACAACCGGCTGATGCTCGATGCCCAGCCGGTCCCGACCGCGCCAAGCTCCGGCGCGCCGAACTTTCCGTATACGAGCATCCAGTTGAGCAGCACGTTCGCCAGGTTTGCCAGGACGATCGTCCAGACTATCGGCGCCATCAGCTTCATTGCCTGCAACGACTGGCGCAGCACGGTGAACGCCAGAAAGGGAAGCATGCCGAGAATGGACGCGCGAACGTACCCCGAGGCGATCGGAATCACCGTTTCCGGCTGGCGGAGCAACGTCAACACAGGCTCGGACAGCCAGAGCACGACGGACATGGGAATCGTCAGGGCGCATGCGAGCACGACTCCCCGCTGCAGACCGCGCGTTATGGCAACTTCGTCGCCCGCACCGACCGCCTGGGACACGATGGGATCCAGCGCCATCAATGTTCCCATTCCGAACGAGGCCACGATGAAAAAGTACAGATGGCCGAGCGCGACCGCGGCTAATGCAGTAGCAGATACCCGCCCGATCATCATCGTATCGACCACCCCCATCAGCATCATGCCGACCTGCACCACCACGACCGGAATGGCGAGCGTGGCCAGGGCGCGCGCCTCGCCTCGCAGAGTACGAGCATGGGGGGGAACGACTACGCTGTCGTCAGGTGGAACTTGCACGGTCTTCTTCTCGACTGTCTTCACGCGATGGCGCGCCGGCTTTCAACTTAAATAGGGGTCTTCTGGAAAGAGAGTGGGTAAGCTACCAAGGAAAACAGCAACCACAGACTACGCCGATTACGCAGATGCCCCTCGATGCCTGACGCCGTCATCTGCGAAAAACTGCGTAATCTGTGGTTTTTCTGTTCTTCTGATCACCAACGTTCTGGTTGCCTTCTAGATTCACTACAGGCATCGTTTCGGCACAAAGTCACGCATTTTCGACGCGAAGAACGTGGTGGTTTCGCCGAGGTCGCAGAGAGTATGGCGCAGGCGACTAGCTCCTTCACGGTTAAAATTGAACCAACCGTGTTTGGGCTATGTTTCGACATCTAATGTGGTGCATCTGAAGGACAACTTCCCGGAGATCCTTAAAAACTCAGGCATATCCGACGTTAACCTGTTCCCTCGAAGCGCGCCCTCCGCGTTAAAATCGCGGAGTCGTGAACTGCACCAATACCTGACGACCCACTTGTAAGCCTGAAGAGCGTTAATGGCATGCGAGAAAAGCGGTCCGAACTCGACATGCACCCTGTCCGTGCCCGGTCACCGGAAAGTGACGGTCGCCCGGCTTGGCGGGTCTCAACCAAGCCTCTATCGACCTGATCAATGCGCACTCTTTTTTCCGTTCTACTTGCCTCGCTCATGCTCGCTTGCGCCAACTCCAAGCCGCCTGCCGAGCCGAACGATGACGAGCCGCAGCCCAAGGTGGTGCCGACGGACGTCGAGTTCACGCTGCGGCGGGGCGAGACTGCGTCCGCGGGCGGCGGCTCGCTGCTCGTCACCTTTCTGGCCGTAGGGAACGATTCGCGGTGTCCAGCCGACGTCGTTTGCGTATGGGAAGGCGATGCCGAGCTGTATCTCCGGCTGGCGACTGAGAAATCCGAGGCGGCAGCGATGATCGACACTCTTCACACGACGCTTCAACCGCGGGCTGTGGCCTACCTCGGCTATACCATCACTGTGAAGGGTCTTCAGCCATACCCGTATTCGAGCGATCAGCCGGGTTCACGCGACTATCGCGTGGCACTCGTGATAACTCGGAATTAATAACGTCGTGACCTCCTGAAACCTCGTACGGTGTTACCGGTAGGGGGGCGTTGAGGCGGCCGGATTTCCCGTAGGCGGCACCGCCGGCGGCCGTGCAGGGCGCGGAGCCTCACGTTCCTGTGAGGCGCGAGCCATCTGCTCGATACGCGGCGTCAACCTCGCCATGAGTGATGGCAGCGCCGCAAGGGGATCGCCCAAAGGAACCGGCTCGCTGGACGTATGGTACACGCGCCCGTTGCGCAGGTCGCTGATCAGCAACTGCACTACCATTCCGTCCCCCTGCGCAATGGCATGGCCGGTCACCATCAGGTCG
>JBGTNB010000297.1:0-4112 GCA_041743285.1 Gemmatimonadaceae bacterium | reverse complement strand
GCCTGTCAGGAACGTGGCGCGGGGAGTCGAGACGAAGCGAGTTGCTGCGCTGGGGCATGGCCATGCGCGGAGCGAGAGTGTGCGGAACATTGTCACGCTCTCCCGGGCATCGGGACACGTGCTGCTGTCGTTGGGACGCATTCCGGCAGCGGAGGTCACGCAATGTTGCGTTCCAGTTGAGCGGTTGCGTCCATGGTCGCCTACTTTGGGTTGCTTGCCGGCGAGAGCCGCGCGGACCGCGGAGGAGCCATCATCATGATTCAGGTGCATACGCTTTTTCAACCAGCGACTAGCGCCGCATGGCGCGCAGTCGCACACCTCCCCCTATTTCCTATTTCCTATTTCCTGATTCCTGATTCCTGATTCCTGATTCCTATACACAACCTAAGAGGTCCCTTTGTCTGCGTTTCGGATTTTGACCGCTTCTGCCATGCTGTTCGCCGTTTCCTGTGCGCCGGCAAACCAGGCCAGCAGCGAGTCGGGCAGTAGCCAGGCGCCGCGGCTGGTATCAGGCAACGATTCGGCGCAGGCGAGGCTGGCCAGCTCGCCGCGGCATGGCGAGTGGGTGGTCATCCCTAACGGCGATGTAGACAGCGTTCGAGCCTGGGTGGTCTATCCCGAGCGGAGCAGCAATGCGCCTGTGGTGATCGTGGTCCACGAGATCTATGGCCTGACCCCGTGGATCCGGTCGGTCGCCGATCAGCTGGCCGCCGACGGTTTCATTGCGATTGCCCCCGATTACCTAACGGGCAAGGGTATAGCCGACTCGCCCGAAGGCCCGCCGCGTGATGCCGCGGTCGCCGCCGTGCGTGCGCTGTCGCCTCACGAGGTACAGCACCGGACGGACGCCGTCGCGCGTTATGGCATGGCTCTGCCCGCCGCCGCCGACAGCTACGGCATAGTGGGATTCTGCTGGGGTGGCTCGGTTTCGTTCCACCACGCCGTCCACGCGCCCAATCTCGGGGCCGCCGTAGTGTACTACGGCAGCTCACCGCAGACGGAAGGACTGGCCTCGGTGCGGGCTCCGGTGCTCGGGCTGTACGGCGGCAACGATGCGAGGGTGAACGCGACCATCGCATCGGCCGACAGCGCAATGACCGCACTGGGCAAGATTTACGAGCAGCAGATCTACGAAGGCGCCGGCCATGGATTTCTTCGCCAGCAGGATGGCCAGGAGGGCGCCAATCTCGCCGCGGCGCAGCAGGCGTGGCCGGCCACCCTTGCCTGGTTCCGGCGCCACCTGAAGTAGGAAGATGCGGCGATCACCACCCCGCGCGATCGCGGAGCGTGGTTATGTGCGCGACGTGGTGATCGCCATGCCAACCGTACTGAATGATGAACTGGCCGAGCGTAAGGGATCCGATTTCCGGATGACGGAGCGGCCGGCCGAACGATCTGTCATCGCAGGCGCCGAGTAGTGCCACCCATCGCTGGTGTAGGCTCTCCAGCAACAGCAGCGAAGTCTCGATAGGCGTCGACACCGTGTCGGGAAGCATCGCCCAGAGCTGTACGTCGTAGGGACGAATGACCGGATCGTCCTCGGTGAGCACCAGTTACGTGCGGACGTAGGCGTTCACGTGGCTGTCGGGCAGGTGATGGACCACCTGACGCACGGTCCAGCCGCCGGGACGGTAGGGTGTATCGAGCTGTGCCGGACTGAGACGCTCGACCGCGGTACGCAGCGCCTTCGGCGCGGCTGCGATGCGCGCGAGCGCGGCGGCGATGGCGTCGGGGGTCGCATGCTCGGGATAGGCGAACCGCCCAATTGGATAACGCAGGTCAGTGATCATAAGGTGCAACCACCCCCGGGAGAAAGCGGCGAACAAACTGCACTTGTCTCTCCGATTCCCGATTCCCGATTCCCGATTCTCGAGATCGAGGTGGACCGAAGCATGCCATGTCAGGACGGCGGCCCTGCCCCCCCGCTTGAAGGCGCGTTAGCATACAGAACCTCCGGCTTCTCGTCCAACACCGTCCGTCATGGCCACCATCCTTACCATCTCGCCCTTTATAGCCGCGCTCATACTGGGACTGGCGCTCGGCACTGCCGCCATGATGCGCGGTATCGATCGCCACCTCGCGCGCCGCGGCCGGGTAGGGCCAATCAACACGCCCACTGTTGCCGCATTTCTGACTGTGGTTGGTGCTGTAGGCTATCCGATTGCACGGTACAGTAGCCTAGGCGCCGCCGCCACTTGGGCGATATCGGTAGCCAGTGGCTTGCTGGCGGCTGTAGGGGTGTTCTGGTTGCTGGCCGGCTACGTCGTTCCCGCGGCGGCGAAAGATGTGGAAGACGAGCGCTTCCGTCTGCAGGGCCACCTGGCTCGTGTCATCCAGAGCATCTCGCCAGGCGGCGACGGCATGATCGAGTTCGATGACAATGGTACGCGCGAAACGCTGGCCGCGCGGGGTCTGTCCGATGAGACGGTGGCCGAAGGGGCCGACGTGGTGATCGAGCGCATTGAAGATGGCGTGGCTCACGTGGAGCTGTGGAGTCGCATAGCCGACGAGCTCCGCCTTCCCGCCTAACGTTTTGCGGAGCGCCGCGGCGCGCTCCGGAGGCTGGTCCATGCTGGAAGCAATCATTATGGGCGGTGTTCTTTCCGTCTTCTTCATCCTCCGCGGGATCGCCGCCACGGTCTTCTTCTACTACATGCTCCCCGACACCGATCGGTGTCCGTGCTGCGACACGCCCACTCTACGCGTCCGCTCTCCCGGTTGGAACCGGATATTGCCCTGGTTTCGCACGAGCTGGTGTTACCACTGCGGCTGGGAGGGACTGCTACGTCCAGTTGCCAACGGAACCGATACTGCCCACGATCGCGGAGCCGGTGCCAGCGGAAACAGGGCTGGTGCGTTATAGCGATCGCCTGGGGTCATCCGCTGCTCGATCGCTCATTGCGAATATCCGCAGCCATTCGGGCCAGTTGCCGCTCAGATCGAAGAAATCGTCGAAGTAGCGAAGGCCACCCTCCTCCAGTGCTTCGACGAGCGTCACCAGCGTCTCGTCTCCGAAAAGCGGCCCGACGGCGATCAGGTCGCCTTCCACCCGGAACTCGTCAGGCGTCAGCCCGAAGCGCACATCGAGTCCCTGTCGTGTCAGCTCGGCGCGTTCGAACGACGAACGCCGGATGAGCACTACCGGACCCTCACGGGAAACTGGTAACGGCATCGGGCAGCTTGGTGCGAGGGGGGGTCGGCTTCGGATTCCGGAGCGCGGCGACTCCAACGTTAACACGTCCCGCCGCCAACCCGATCTGCGAATCAGCTCAGCGAGTCGGTCGACGGCCCCCGACGTTCAGCTCGCGCACCAACCAATTGCCAATCTCCACGAGCAATTCCTCGCCGAGGGAGACTACGGGGAGCGAACCATATTCCGAGACCGCTCCTGTTTCGCTCGGAAGAAAAAGGTGGTTGAGCGAAGGGTATATGCGGAGCGTCACCTGCTCATTCCCGGCGCGCGCGAGCGCCGCCGCCAGCTTTCGCGCATGATGAGCCAGTACCTGGCGATCGTTCTCGCCCTGCAGGATCAGCACAGGCTGGCGCACCTCGGGAATTGCCGACAACGGATCGTAGGCTATGAACTCCCGCAGCCACGCCGCACCGGAGAGCCCCGGAACCGACTCGCCCGCCGCCAGCTTACGGAGTAACTCCCGCTGCTGTTCACGCGCCTCGTTCCGCTGCTCCGTGTTCATCGCGGAATCGCGCGCCAGTAGGTCCTCCATCTGTTCTCGCAATACGCTGTCGCCGCGCGTGGCGGTGCCCGCCATCAGAACCAATGCAGCGATGTGGCTGTCCCCCGAGGCGATCATCGGCGCTATGAGAGCTCCCTCGCTGTGTCCGATCAGCGCGATGCGGGCGCCGTCTATATCGGGACGCGCGCGGAGGAATCGAAGCTGTGCGCGAGCATCATCGGCGAACGACGTCGAGGTCGCGCCCGGCAGCGATTCTCTACCTCCCGACCCACCAACTCCGCGGTCGTCCACGCGGAGCACGGCGATACCGCGCGCCGCAAGCGCCTCGGCAATCTGGCGGAAGGGTGCATAATCGCCGAGTCCCGGAATGGGGAGCGCTTCATCGCGTGTCTGCTGTCCGGAGCCGGTAATCGTGAT
>JBGTNB010000296.1:0-2336 GCA_041743285.1 Gemmatimonadaceae bacterium | reverse complement strand
GGTCGAGGACCTGGAATGGATCGGCCGGATAGATGCCGCGCTCCACGTAGCTGGGCAGAAACCTTCCCGCATCATCCCGGCTCAAACCTAACGTGGTCTGCGTGAGGTCGTTGGTGCCGAACGAGAAGAAATCCGCCTCGGCGGCGATTTCGTCCGCCGTCAATGCAGCGCGCGGCAGCTCTATCATCGTGCCGATTGTGTAATCCACCTCCTCGCCCATCGCACCGAGCACCTGCTCGGCTACGTCCTCCAGAATGGCCCGCTGGTGCGAAAACTCCTGTACGGCGCTTACCAGCGGCACCATGATCTCCGGGTGTACATCGACGCCGCGGCGTTTGGCGCGCACCGCGGCCTCGAATACCGCTCGTCCCTGCATCTCCGTGATCTCGGGGTAGGTGATGCCGAGCCGGCACCCCCGGTGGCCGAGCATCGGGTTGGACTCGCGCAACGACTCCACCAACCGCGACAGCTCGGGCCGCGAAAGTCCTAACGTTCGCGCGAGCAGCTTGCTCTCCTCGCCGCCGTGCGGCAGGAATTCGTGCAGAGGAGGGTCGAGCAGCCGGATGGTCACCGGACAACCGTGCATCGCCTCGAAGATTCCCTCGAAGTCGGTGCGCTGCATGGGCAGCAGCTTGGCCAGTGCACGACGTCGTCCGGCCTCATCTCGGGCGACGATCATCTCGCGCATGGCGTTGATTCGGTCGCCCTCGAAGAACATGTGCTCGGTACGGCAGAGGCCGATCCCTTCGGCACCGAACGCACGAGCGACACGCGCATCTGTCGGCGTATCGGCATTTGCCCGGACGCGCAGACGGCGCAGATCGTCGGCCCACTCGAGCACCGTGTTGAACGAGCGGTACACACGCGATTCGTCGGCCCTCATGCTTCCGCCAAGGACGCGCACAACCTCACTCGGGATGGTCGGCAGGTCGCCGTTGAACACCCGGCCGCTGGCCCCATCGAGGGTAATCCACTCACCCTCTTCCACCCGCGCCCCATTCACGGTAAACCGGCGGTGCTCGATGTCGACTTCCATCTCTCGCGCACCGACGATCGCGCACTTGCCCATGCCACGCGCGACCACCGCGGCGTGGCTCGTCATGCCGCCCCGTGCCGTCAGCACGGCGCGCGCAGCAACGATTCCGTGAAAGTCCTCCGGGGTGGTCTCCTCACGCACGAGTATCACCCGATCCCCGGCCGCGGCGCGGCGCTCGGCCTCGTCAGGGTCAAACACCGCCTGTCCACTGGCCGCCCCCGGGCTGGCTGGCAAGCCGGTACAAATCGGCTCGGCTCGCGCTGTCGGGTCGATCATCGGGTGCAGGAGCTGATCGAGCTGTTCCGGCGTTACGCGCCTGACTGCCTCCTCGCGCGTGATGAGCTCTTCCTCCACCATCTCCTCGGCAATGCGTGCCGCAGCCGCCGCCGTGCGCTTCCCGGTCCGCGTCTGAAGCAGGTACAGCTTGCCCCGCTCCACGGTGAACTCGATGTCCTGCATGTCGCGATAGTGAGTCTCGAGCCGCTCCTGTGTCGCGACAAGCTCCTGATAGGCACCAGGAAGCTGGCTCGCCATTTCCTCGATGTGCAGCGGGTCGCGGATACCGGCGACTACGTCCTCCCCCTGAGCGTTGAGAAGAAACTCTCCGTAGAACAGGCGTTCGCCTGTCGAAGGATTCCGCGTGAACGCCACACCGGTGCCGGAGTCGTTACCCCTGTTGCCGAACACCATAGCGACAATGTTCACCGCAGTCCCCATGTCTTCGGGGATGTGGTTCACCCGCCGGTAGTCGATCGCCTTCTTCAGTGTCCACGACTTCCAGACTGCCTCGATGGCGCCCCATAGCTGCACCTTCGGGTCAAGCGGGAACTCGTGGCCGGTGCGGTTGCGTACCAGCGACTTGTATTCCTCGACGAGATTCCGCAGCACATCCTCACCAAGGTCGGCGTCGGTCTCGACGCCAGCCGTCATGCGCTTGGCTTTTAGCAGGTGCTCGAACTCCTGCCCGGAGACCCCGAGGACGACGTCTCCGTACATCTGTAGAAAGCGGCGGTACGAGTCATAGGCGAAGCGGGCGTTGCCGCTCTGCATGGCGAGCGCCTGCACGGTTCTGTCGTTCAACCCGAGATTCAGGATGGTTTCCATCATCCCGGGCATCGACACCGCCGCACCAGAACGTACGGAGACGAGCAACGGATGCTCGGGGTCGCCGAACCGGCGCCCCGCCGCGGCCTCGAGCCGCTCGATGTTGCGATCTACCTCGTCGGGCAGGTCGGCAGCGTAGGTACCGTCGCGCAGAAAGTCCACGCAAACCGAGGCCGCAATGGTGAAGCCCGGTGGC
>JBGTNB010000295.1:0-5648 GCA_041743285.1 Gemmatimonadaceae bacterium | reverse complement strand
AGGACGAGGCTGGGTTTCAAGAGGGTCATTGGGATTGGTCTCCCGGAATGCTTTGAGGAACATACGGCCGCCGGAGTACTGGAGCTCGATGGCGTAACCCTTCGAGACTTCCGATACGCGCCGGTCGCTGATAAAGGTTGTAAGCTGCCCGCGCACGCCCACTCTGAGCGCGCGCTCGTCGACGGTCAGGTCCCGGGCGCTGAAAATCGTCGATGCGCCGTCGCGCTTAAGACGCTCTGCGGCGCCTAAAAGCGCGGTACGCAGTTCGCCGAAAGAGGCTGGAGCGGCGTACTGCAACAGCACCGTCGCCTGGTGGTCGACACTCTGCGGCGTCACGTTGAGCGTGAGCTGCATGAGGAAGTACCCCATCTGTTCGAGGTACTCGCTGCTCACCCGGTCGGACTCCACCCAGAAGGTCTTGTGAATGGTGGGCGGCACGACGACGACCCGTTCATGACCGGAGAGCCGAACCGCGAAGACCGCGAGCACGAGATTCACCAGCATCGATCCCACCAGCAGGACGACCAGGAATGTCGTCGCCCGGCGGGCGCTCGCGATGTCTTCGCGCATCCACGCGAGCCTCATCCCACCATCTCCCGCAGGTGCGACGGTGGCGTCCGCTTGAGTCCCGTGACGGAGGCTGGTACGTGCCAATAGAGGAGGTGAAGCAAGAAGGCCGGATGTTTGCCTGCCTTCGCGCGACCGTAGGCCGAGGCGAGCAGCACCCCCACAGCACAACCACTCAGAAAAAATCCCGAGATCATCCCCGCCAGTGCGGCGGCGAGCACCAGCACCGATACGTCGAGATCCCACCAGAACATGCGTGGCGGATCGTTCAGGCGCCGTGGAATCTCTAGCGAAACGTCGCTCATCGCTGAACCCTGGTGCCGATCAGATGACCGCGGTCATGATGCTGTCAATGATGGTCGGCACATAGACCATGAACAGCGCGAACACCACGCCGGCCAGCGCCGGGATCGGCGAGGAACGCGCAATGCCGATGCCGGCACCCAGGATGAAGGCGGCGATCGCGATCGACTTGCCGAGGAAGCCGGTTGCCCAGTTGAGGAGCGTGGTGTACATCGTTTGAAACTCGGTACCGGTGGTGCCGGCCAGCGCGGAACCGGCGGCGAGCGTCAGGACGAGGGCGAGTGTGGTGTTAAAAGCGGCGATACTGCGGGTCTTGCTCATTGAATGGATCTCCAGTGGTTGGGTTTTGGGGGTCAACGGGTTGGACTTCACGGGACAGGAACTCATTTGCGATTAAGGCAAGCCGGTCTATCGCGCAGAAGCGAAGGTCGCGGCCCGCGCGGCTGGTCCGGACGCTGGAACATCGGAAGTGAGGTGGCGGCGAACCTTCTCGATATAGGTGCGCCTCAAGGCGGGGTTCGCGGTGTTGTAGGCGCCCACGGCTTCCCAGGTGTAGCCGAGGCGGGAGACATTGCCGGCGAGAATCCAGGCACCGACATGGATGTTGGTGCAGGGCTCGAACAGATCGCGCTCGCCGATACCCTGGGATGCCAACGTGGGCAGCCACGCTGAATTGATCTGCATCAGACCAATGTCGCGCGACCCGTTGGAGTTGCGGCCGATGGCTTGAGGGTTGAGGCCGGATTCGGTGCGCGCGATGGCGTAGAGCAGGGCGCTATTGACTTGGTAGCGCATCGCCGCATCGTCCCAGCACGCATATGCGGGGAGGGCGGTAGAGAATACAAGTGCGACGCTCAATCGCACCGATAACGCTCGTCTACACTGTTTTCGCACGCTGTTCTCCCGTTCTTGTTTCTGCGCGCATTGCGTCGATGCCGCCGCGCAGAATGTCGAGTGCATCGTAACGGGGGAAAACACACAGATCTGCTCGAATCGTGGCCTCGATGAGGCCACGATTCCGCTTGCAATCGGTTGGCAGCTCTCGCATAGCGATGCGCGCACGACGTGGTGTGAGCGTACGGATCAACCGGCGCTACACGCGTCAATAGCCTTTCGGAGCTTTGCCAAGGCCACGATCGCAGCGGATGTCTCGGATGGGACCGGTAATACTCACCCAATGATGATTACAGCGGTGATGAAGCGCGGAAGCAGATCGGCCCTGGGAAGCGTGCTCGCGAGCGCCGGTACGTTATTGCTGCGCAGGCGATGGCCTGCGAAAACGTCTCAGAAGGAGCGGCAAGACGCCCTGGTCACACCAAATGCGGAACATTCGGTGCTTGGTTTCCAGGAGTTCATCGAACGTACCCGCAGCGCAACCTTCGTCGAACTCATCCGCATCAAGCTGGGATTTCCCCGGGAAGTGTTCGAGCGCGCCGTGAACCCCGTGATCAAAGGCTACGCGGAGTTCGTGCAACTGCCGTCGCCCTCGGCATCACAGCAGCATGGAAGTCCGACCGATCTCTTCACAAATGCCCTGGACGTCGCCAGCCGCGCGCTCGACTACCGTCGTGGTCAGATTCTGCCACGAGGCGCTGCGCCGGAAGTGATCGGAGCGCAGGCGCATCGGTGGACCTACTCGGTCTTCGTCGCGGCATTGCTGTACGGCGTTGGTAAGAACAGGTTGGACGTACACGAAAGGCTTGCTGTGCAGTTGTTTGACCGGCTCGTGCCGCCATCGGTTCTGGAATGGCTGGCGGCGGACCCCGCGCTTATGCGCGAGCTTCTAGCGTTCCTCTCCCGAGACAGTTCGGCTCGGACTGGAGCGATCAGCCAACTGGTACTGCGAGCTGCCGCAGAATCGGGTAGCCGCGATCTTCTACCGTCCGGCGGCGCTGATTCGACTGTGCAGCAGGTTTCCCCGGCCGCCATTTCTCTCGACGTGAAGGCGGTCGGCGGCTTCGGTGGACGTTCGACCGACCCGAGTACGACAGTGGCGGCTCAGCCGGATGCAGCGGCCTCGGCCACAAATAAGTCTGCACTTCCGGATGAGGAAACGGAGTACCTCGAGGATGTCGACGAAGAGCACAGCAGACCAAGGGAGCAAGTTCGGACGACCGATAACGTATTGGCGCAAGCACCCGACGCGGCACGCCGCTTCATCGGTTGGGTGCAGCAAGGACTCTCCGAGGGGACTCTCCGGGTCAACGAGGCCGGAGCGCTCGTGCATTTCGTGGACGAGGGCATGTTGCTCGTGTCGCCACGCATCTTCCGGGAGTTTGCGAAGCGTTTCGGCGAGGACGGCGGCAGTGATCCAGCGAATGCTCCCGGCGAGTCGGATATTGGGAAATCGATCCAACGCCAAGTCTTTCGGGCAGATTGGCATCTGCGCGCCGATAAGGGCGTGAACATTCTCACCTACCAGGTGATGCGCGGCGATCGCGCTGTGTCACGATTGTCCGGGGTCGTCATCCGCAATCCGGCGCGATTCGTCAAACCGGTTCCCCCCATCAATCCGTTGCTCGTCCGCTTGCACGAAGAGCACGGGGACGCTTGAGCACATGAGCTACCCGCTCGAAGCCTTGCTGCGGCCCGCCTACGAATTACGCGCGGCGGCTGTCTCATTTCTTGGCGCGGCTGCGGTGATCACGAACCCTTCGACCTTCCTGCTGACACCGGAGCTTTCGTGGGGACTCGCCGGCATTCTCGTCTGCCATTCGGCTTGGCGAGGCTACGCCGGGCTGCGAATTGTCCGTTACCGCGCCAACCTGCGGCGCCAGCGCGGCTACTTGGTGACATCCGAAGAGATCCCGTGGTCGGCCGAGCGATTGTTTCTGGGCAGGGGTTTCCACTGGGACCAGCGACACACGCAGCGGCTGCATGAAACGAGACTCCCCGAAAAGCGGGACATGTTGGAACCCGGACTGATTAGCCGGATCGCAGATTTGCTTCGTCCCCAGTCGCCAGATCAATCCGCTGTCGGTGGCGATCCAGCCATCCACGGCGTCGAGCCTGCGGAGTCGGACATCTGGATGGACATCCGCGACCGTGTCGGACATACCCTGGTCCTGGGCACAACCCGTGTCGGCAAAACCCGGCTCGCCGAAGTACTCCTCACGCAGGACATACGCCGTGGCGAGGTGGTGATCGTGTTCGATCCCAAGGGCGATATCGACCTGCTTCGCCGGGTCTACGCCGAGGCCAAGCGCGCGGGACGAGAAAACGAGTTTTTCATGTTCCACCTGGGACATCCCGAGCTATCAGCACGCTACAACCCGGTGGGGAATTTCTCGCGAATCACCGAGGTGGCGACGCGCATCGCCGGGCAGCTTCCCTCCGAGGGTCAGTCCGCGGCATTCAAGGAGTTCGTCTGGCGTTTCGTAAACGTCATGGCCCGTGCACTCGTCGCGCTGGGCCGCAAGCCCGACTACGAGCAGATCAATCGCTATGCCTCGAACGTCGAGCCGCTCTTGATCGACTACTTCGAGCACTGGCTCGACCGGGAGCAGGGCGCCGCTGGCTGGCGCGAGGAAGTCGAATCGATGGCGATCGACAAGAAGGCTCTCGACAAGGGACTGCAGACGCGCGGATTCCGCGCGGTGACGCTGGTCGAGTATGCACGGCGCAAGAAACTCTACGATCCGATAGCGCACGCGCTCGCCTCGACGCTCAACTACGAGAAGAGCTATTTCGACAAGCTGGTGGCATCCCTTCTTCCCCTTATGGAAAAGCTCACCACCGGCCGCACGGCGTCTCTGTTGTCTCCGGATCTTGACGATACCAGCGACTGGCGCCCGGTATTCGACTGGGCATCGGTGATCAACCTGGGCGGCATTGTTTATATCGGACTGGATTCCCTGTCTGACTATGAGGTCGCCGCCGCGGTGGGTAACTCGATGTTTGCGGACCTCACCAGCGTGGCGGGGAGCCTCTACAAGTTCGGCACGGGCAGGGGGCTTCCTGGCGAAACGGTGGCGCGGCGCATCGCGATCCATGCCGACGAGTTCAACGAACTGATCGGCGACGAATTTATCCCGCTCCTCAACAAGGCTGGCGGTGCTGGTTTCCAGGTGACCGCGTACACCCAGACCTGGTCGGACGTGGAGGCACGCATCGGGTCTCGGGCCAAGGCGGGGCAGATCGCCGGAAACTTCAATACCCTGATCATGCTGCGCGTCAAGGAAGTGGCGACGGCGGAGCTACTGACCAGCCAGCTCCCAGAGGTACGCGTCGTCTCTACCCTCGTTTCATCCTCGGTCTCCGACACCAACGATCCGGGAGACTTCGCCGACTTCGCCAGCCGTAACGAGGATCGCATCACGACAGAAAGCGCCCAGATGCTCTCCCCGAGCGACCTGGTACAACTACCCAAGGGACAGGCCTTCGCGCTCATCCACGGCGGACAGCTCCACAAGATCCGCATGCCGTTGCCGGACGCCAGCCACGACCCGTTGATGCCGGCCAGCCTCGAAGCGATAGGCAGCGAGGTGAGGGGCCGGATGGATGGTCGTTCGCACTGGTCGCGTCATGACGGTACTGCGGAGGAGGTGAGAGTTGGCCTCTAGGAATGCTTCGTTTCACGAGGGCGGATTCGCCGGCGCTCTGCTTGCCCCGCTCAAGCTCGTCTTTGCGCTGACCCTGGCCTTCATTGGATTCCTCGTTGTGGCATGGATTGTTGACTGGATATTCGTGTTCAAGGTCTGGCCGGACGGCATCGATCGATTGAAGAGCATCCTGGCCACAGACCTCACTCGCGCGCGGGACCTGGCGCAGTGGCAGGG
>JBGTNB010000294.1:0-1753 GCA_041743285.1 Gemmatimonadaceae bacterium | reverse complement strand
CACGGCGGCGAAGTTCCACGCCGGGGGCGGCGAGCGCGTCATCCACTCCAGCGTCATCCCGCCCCAGGGATCGCCGGTCGCATCGCGCAGCGCGTCGCGGTTGCGCACGCTCACGACGAGCTGGACGCCGAGAAAGACCAGCGCCAGGAGCACGAAAACCGCGCCCGCGGCGGCGACGATCAGGTAGGGCTGCCATTCCGGCGTGTCGTAGTGCTCCATCCGCCGCGGCATTCCGAAGAAGCCGAGCGCGTAGAGCGGCATGAACGCGAGGTAGAAGCCGAGCACCCAGGCCCAGAACGAGCGCCGTCCCCAGGTCTCGTCGAGGCGGAAGCCGAACGCCTTGGGGAACCAGAAGTTGAGGCCGGCGAGATACCCGAAGAGCGCGCCGGGGATCAGCATGTTGTGGAAGTGCGCGACGAGAAACGTCGAGTTGTGCATCAGGTAGTCTGCCGGCGGCAGCGCCAGCAGCACGCCGGTCACCCCGCCGATCACGAACGTCAGCATGAAGGCGAGCGTGTAGAGCATCGGCACCGCGAAGCGGATGCGCCCGCGGTACATGGTGAACAGCCAGTCGAAGATCTTCACCCCCGTCGGCACCGCGATCACCATCGTCGCGATGCCGAAAAAGCCGTTGACGTTCGCGCTCGAGCCCATGGTGAAGAAGTGGTGCAGCCACACCGTGAACGACAGCACCGCGATGGCGCAGGTGGCCCACACGAGCGAGGTGTAGCCGAACAGCCGCCGCTCGGAGAACGTGGTCACGACGCTCGAGAAGACGCCGAAGGCAGGCAGGATCAGGATGTAGACCTCCGGATGGCCCCAGATCCACAGCAGGTTGGCGTACATCATCATGTTGCCGCCGGCGTCGCTGGTGAAAAAGTGCATCCCGAAGCTGCGGTCGAGCGCCAGCAGCGCCGCGGCCACGGTGATGCCGGGAAAGGCGAAGGTCATCAGGACGCTGGCGCAGAGCGCGGTCCACACGAAGAGCGGCATCCGCATCAGCGTCATGCCGGGCGCGCGACGATGCACGATGGTGACCACGAAGTTGATCCCGGTCAGCGTCGAGCCGACGCCCGCAATCAGGACCGCCCAGATCCAGTAGTCGACCCCGACATAAGGGTTGGCCGCAGCGCCTGAATAGGGTGGGTAGCCGGTCCAACCGGCGGTCGAGAACCGGCCGATCACCAGCGAGACCATCACCAGCCCCGCCCCGGCGCCGGTCAGCCACAGGCTCAGCGAGTTGAGGTAGGGGAACGCCACGTCGCGCGCGCCGATCTGCAACGGCGCCACGAAGTTGATCAGCCCGGTCAGGAACGGCATCGCCATGAAGAAGATCATGATCGTGCCGTGCGAGCTGAAGATCTGGTCGAAATGCTCGGGCGGCAGGTAGCCGTCGGAATTCACCGCGATCGCCTGCTGGGCGCGCATCATCAGCGCATCGACGAAGCCGCGCACCAGCATGATCAGCGCGAGCGCGACGTACATGATGCCGATGCGCTTGTGGTCGACCGACGTCAGCCACTCGCTCCAGAGGTAGCGCCAGGCGCGCAGCCAGGTGACGAGCACCACGACCGCGACGGCGCCGCCCACGGTCACCAGCGCGCCGCCCAACGCAATGCCGCTGTAGAGCGGCAGCGCCTCGATGCTCAGCCGGCCGAGCATCAGTCCCGGTGGCCGGCGTAGCGAGCGATGACGCCCGCGAAGAGGTCCGGCGGAAAGGCCGAGTAGTAGGCGACCGGGTGCGCGGCGCTCG
>JBGTNB010000293.1:0-3262 GCA_041743285.1 Gemmatimonadaceae bacterium | reverse complement strand
ACCTCGCCTGGCGACAGCGATACATCGAGATCCTTCTTGAATGCGAGGCCGGCGAATGCCGCGAACAGTACGACGATGCCCACGTGCACTATGTAGCCACCGTATCGTCGCCGGTTCCGCGCCACCAGCTGCACCAGTGCGCCGGCCGCTGATTCTCCGTACATGACGCGGCGCGCGCGGACGCCCTTGGCGAACTCCTGCGCCACCGTGCCCATTACGAACGCCCCGAGCACATACGCCAACAGCGCGTATCCATCGCGCATTCCCAGCGCATACAGCAACGTCCCGGCAACGACACCGGCAACGGCCGATCCGGTGAACTGACGCCGCAGATTAGCGAGCGACGCGCGCCGCCAGGCGATCAGCGGGCCAATGCCGGTGAGCGCGAGCAGCGCCAGTCCCAGCGGCACGTTCACCTGGTTGAAGAACGGTGCTCCCACCGTGATCCTGGTTCCACGTACCGCCTCACTAATGATGGGGAAGAGCGTGCCCCAGAGCACCGAAAATGCGATCCCGACGAGCAGCAGGTTGTTGAACAGGAAACTGGCTTCGCGGCTCACCACGCTCTCCAGACGCGCGGTAGCCCGAAGATCGGGGAGCCGCGTGGCGACCAGACACCCCGAGACGACGATGCCGATCACCAGGAATCCGGCGAACCAGTAGCCGACCGACGACTGCGCGAAGGAATGTACGGATGACACGATTCCGCTTCGCGTTATGAACGTGCCGAACACCGCCAACATGAAGGTCGCGATGACCAGTGTCACGTTCCACTTTCGCAGCATCCCCCGCTTTTCCTGAACCATCACCGAATGCAGAAACGCGGTGCCGGTCAGCCAGGGCAGGAGCGAGGCGTTCTCCACCGGATCCCACGCCCAGTAGCCGCCCCAGCCCAGCTCGACGTAAGCCCACCACATGCCGAGCAGAATTCCTACGGTCAGGAACACCCACGACAGCAGCGCCCAGCGCCTTACGGCACCCAGCCACTCGGCGTCCAACCGCCGAGTGACCAGCGCCGCCACCGCAAAAGCGAAGGGTACCGCGGTCGCGACGTAGCCCAGATAGAGACTGGGAGGGTGCAGAGCCATCCCCGGATTCTGGAGCTGCGGGTTCAGCCCCCGTCCATCGGGTGGGAGCCACGAGAGCCGCTCGTAAGGATTCGACCCGAACGCCGTGACCAGAAGAAAGAAAAGCGTCACAGCCGATAACGTGCCGGCCACGTAAGGCGCCAGTTCGGGGAGTCGGTGGCGATTGAGGCTAACGGCGATCGCGGCGTACATTGCCAGGATCAACGTCCAGAAGAGCAGCGACCCAGACTGGCCGGCCCATAACGCGCTGATCTTGTAAGCAGCGGGTAGATTGGCGCTGGTGTACGAGGCGACGTACTTGAATGAGAAATCGGAGCGAAGGAGCGCCGACCAGAGACCCATCGCGGCGAGCACGATGAACGCCAGTGTGGCATGGACGGCGCGCTCGCCGCTGAGTACGAGGCTGCGGTTGCGCAATGCCCCGCCGGCGAACGACACGAGGGTTCCCCAGGCCGCCATGAGCACCGCGACCCACAGCGACAGTTCACCTACCAGGGTCATGCGCCGGGGCCAGCTGCCCCCGCCGGAAGATCGCCGATGTCGCGGTAGTCGGTCGCGTTATGCGCGTTCTCGTAACGGGATGCGCACTTGGCCAGGACCGTAGTCGCACGAAAGGTTCCGTCGCGCTGCAGACGGCCCTCGAGAACCACTTCCACGCTGTCGGTGAAAGTATCCGGGGCTAGTCCACGGTAGGTCACCGGATAGGCGGTGGTCCCATCGGTCACCCGAAAGGCCATCGACCGGCCACTTTCGTCGCGGACGATGCTGCCCGGAATCACGTGCGCGCCGCCGATCTTCACCCCGGTCTCGTAAAGCGTCGAATCGTGGCGCACCTTCGCCTCGAGCTCCGATGGCGTCAGGTAGTACACACCGGTCTGCTTGATGGAGCTCGCCATCAGAAATCCGGCTGGGAGCACGACAGCCAGTGCGGCGACGAAAAACCTGGTGCGTGCGTTCATTGATCGGGCGACCTCAGGACAGATGGCGTGAGGTCACTTGGTTATCCGATCGCTGGCCGGCGCAGGTTCGGATGACGAGCCGTGCTCCGCCTCGGGACCGCGCGTCGCTTCCAGCCGCACTCGAGCCATTATCTCCGCCAGCTCCGCCTCCGCCTGCGACCGGTCCGCCGCATCCCACAGCACGGTGTTCCGGTGGAGATGCCGAACGCGGTGCAGCATCTCATCGATGAGGTTGCGCAGCGCGTGATTCGCGCGGCGCTCACGCTCCAGTCGCTCGAGCTCGTCTGTCATGGTAGGTGTGGGTCGGTGCCTCAGCAATATATCGTCGTCACCTCTCTCCAGGCGCAGCTAGCGTTCAGTTCGAATCAGCAGAAGTGACGCCGCTCCGGCTCCGGCTGCGTCCCAGATAAGATCGCGCGCACTCACGTTTCGCCCGTGCCGGCGATCGCTCAGCTCCTTTCCGATGCCGAAGCCGGCGGTGATCACACTCGCGCCGGCGAGCGCCGAGCCATGGCGCACATCGAGCGCCCGCAGCGTGCCGTAGCCGAGACTTTGCAGCATTGCTGAAATGAAAAAGTGGCGCACCTTGTCGGCGCCAAACCATTGATCGTCTTCGGCCTGGCGAGCGGGCATCGGAAGGTCTATCCCGTTCTCGTCGGGGAGGTTGGTGGAACACGGGCACTCCACGCTTGCGGTACCGCGATACCCGGCGTGATGTGACGACCGCGGCTCTGGAGAATACTGCGCCCTTGCAGAGTGCACTGGCGCCAGCATCAGCACCAGGAGCAGAACGGCAGCCTTCACGCCAACCTCCGTCCACACCGCGCGCCGCCCGCGCCTATTCCCAGGCTGGCAAGCCGTTCCCCGAGCAGCGCGATAGCCCGATCGAGACGACCTCTGTTCCCTGGCTGATGTGGCCAGCTGCTTGCGCCGGAGGGATGCGGCAACGGAATGGCGGTGGATTCGCCGCCGCCATGTGCGACAGTGAAGCTGTTTCCCACGACATCGGCGAGCGGGCGCGGTCCGAGGAATCGGTCGATGGCCAGCCTGCCCACCGGGATCACCAGCTTGGGTTTGATCAGTTGCAACTCGTCGTCCAGCCATGGAGCGCAGGATTCGCGTTCGTCAGGCGATGGGACACGATCGCCCCTTCCCGACGGACTCGGTCCGGGATAACAGCGCGTGATGGCGGCGATGTAGATCGAGTCGCGTGCG
>JBGTNB010000292.1:0-5500 GCA_041743285.1 Gemmatimonadaceae bacterium | reverse complement strand
GCCAGGACCGCGGCGAGCGCGGCGAGCCGGATGATCGCGGTACGACGGCCGATGCTGGGTGGGGCCGGCGGCCGATCGGCGGCCGTCCGTGAATTCGGGTCGTTCAATTCGATGGACATGACGCGTATCTGCGCATAACGCCAGTATGAGGGTACTCGCGGCTCATCTGAGGGCAACTCCCGGTCTTGCGCTTCGGTTCCCGTCTGCACGAGCCGTGGGACCACAGCTCGACGCTTGCGTTGCAAGGCGGAACTTCACGCATCGGGTTGGTCTTGTCGTGCCAACAGAATGTCGCGACGCGCGTCGGATGACGGAGCAGCGGCGGACTCCAGCGAGGCAAGAATCATGTCGAGTGTAATCAGGGGCATTGCGATAATGCTCATCGCAGTCAGTACGACTGCCGGTGCGCAGACGGGCGCACGGGTGACGACGGTGGTCGGCGGCGGGCCAGTCATCCAGGTTCTGCCGGGGCCGCACGGCATCCCCGACAGCGTCGCGATGGTGATCGCAAAGGCCCCGTCCGGCAAGCAGCAGATGCTGAAGATGATGGCAACGAGCGGTCCCTTCTCTGACAAGGTGGCGGTCGTCTCGGGCGCATTTCGAGGATCGTTCTGGGACCGTGGGGCGCACGGCGACTCCGCGGCGGCGCTAGCGACGTTCACGGCGCAGGACGGTGCATCGTGGCGGGTCGTGATCGATAGGGTGGCGCCGGAAGACGAGGGGCCGATGGATCCGCACTGGGGTGGCGTCGGCACCGACGTCACGTACCACGGCTTCACGGGACTTGGCATCCCGCTCGTCCCCGCCGTGCGCTCCATGCTGTCCTACTATGGGCTTGCCCATGTGTATAGGAACGAGCAGCTCGTGAACGATGCGGCACCCGTGCACGTCATGCTGACCTCGCAGACGCGGGGCAAGGTGCGCGGCAGCGACTTCGGCTACACCTGCTGGAATTGCACCCAGAACACGGTAGAGCAGCTGCACCTCATGCTGATGCCACCGATGGGCGAGATATATCCCGTGCCTGGCGGAACCGTGCACATGATGTGGCAGAAGTCTCGCGGCACAACCACCACGGCGCCATAACGAAGTGCCGAGCATGCTAGCGCGCGCCGGCCGTGCCCGGCGCCGCGTTGGCCGCAGGCATGCGTCCATCTGCCTGAAGGGGCGTACCGGCGCCCTCATGGAAACCACGCGTCCGACGCGCCACCTCGCACTCCTTCCCTAACGAATAGACGGCCGGGATCACGAGCAAGGTTGAGCGTGGCGAAGATCGCCGAGGGCGTGCTCGCTGGCCGGATCGCCGCCGCGCGTGGCGATTTCACCGCCGCGGAATCACATCTGCGGCGCGCGGCGGAGGCGGAGGCGCGGCTGGTCTACGGCGAGCCGCCAGAGTGGACGGTACCAGTCCATCAGGAGTTAGGCGCGGTACTGCTGGCGGCAAAGCGGCCGGCGGATGCCGGGCAGGCGTTCCGGAAGGATCTCGACCGCTTCCCGGACAAGGGCTGGTCGCTGTACGGATTGGCCGAAAGCCTGCGAGCGCAGGGAAAGACCGGCGCGGCTGCCGAAGCGCTCGCCGCCTATCGTAAAGCATGGGAGGGGACGAAGCCACCGTTTGAACCGGGTCGAGCGCCATGAACAGATGGTCGAGCGATTCCCAATCGTGGGAGGCGAGAATATGCCGTCCCGCAGCCGCGGATACGGCAGGCGGCCATCATGGCCAGCTGGAACCGCGTGGCTTTCTAATGCGCGATCAGATCCTGTTGATCCGTCAAATCCTGATGCATCCTGCCACCCTTCGACATGGATGTTCGTCGAAGTCGCCAGAAATTCGTTTCGTGGCGGGCTGCAATGCCAGGGGATTGAAGGATGCATCAGGATTGAACGGATCAAAAGGATCTGATCACTGGCATGCAGTCCTCCGAGCACGACCAGAAAAAGGAATTAAAGAAAGAGCGATCTCCCAACCCTTCCTAACGGCTTAACCCACCCATCAAGGCTACGACGTCGTTGGGTTCGAGTGCAGGAATTCGATGAATTGGCCGGGCGAGACCGGGTGCTCGCACGCCGAGCCGGTGGCTGGGCTGATTCAGCTGCAACTTGTCCTGCCTTCGGCCTTCTTACAACACAAACTCTGTGTCTTTGCGACGGCAGTTCGGATTGATTCAGTTGCTAGAGCACGATACGTTTGTCCGCCAAGACGATGCGAGACGACACCCACGAGTCCGACGCCGAGCAGCGCTGGCTGCTCCTCATTCATCAGATCCCGCCGAAGCCCGACTACCTTCGGGTGAAGATCGGGCGGCGCCTGCAGCGCGTAGGGGCGGTTCCCGTGAAGAACTCGGTATACGTTCTGCCAGACGGCGCGCAGCCGCTCGAGGACTTCCAGTGGATCCGCACGGAGATTGTAGCCGGCGGGGGTGACGCCACGATCTGCCGTGCCGACTTCGTCGAGGGCCTGACATCTGGGGAGGCGCGAGACCTCTTCCGGCAGGCGAGGAGCGGGGAGTTCACGGAGATCGCGCAGGCCGCCACGAGACAATTAAAAGCATTGGATTCGACGCGCGCAAACGCAGGACGAGCTTCACGAGGTCGCGGCGCGACCGGAGACGACGCACGGGGCGCGGCCGACGAGCTCGCGCGGCTGCGAAAGCGATTCGCGGTCGTCGCCGGCTTGGACTATTTCCACGCGCCCGAGAGACTGGCGGCGGAGGACGCGCTGAACGCATTGGAAGCCCGACTCCGTCCTACGTCCTCGGCGCGCACCAGCGAAGCGCTAGCCGCCGCGGGGGGCGCGGAGTACCGGGGGCGAACGTGGGTGACGCGCGAGGGCGTCTTCATCGATCGGATCGCGAGCGCATGGCTCATCCGCCGGTTCATCGATCCGGAGGCCCGGTTCGCGTTCGTCCCCGGGCAGGATTACCGCCCGACGCCGGGCGAGCTGCGATTCGACATGGTCGACGGCGAGTTCACGCACGTGAGCGACCGGTGCACCTTCGAGGTCCTCGTGTACCACTTCGGCTTGGAATCCGACAAGGCGCTCGTGGCAATTGCGGCGAGCGTCCACGACCTCGATCTGAAGGATGAGATGTTCGGCCGGGAGGAAACCGCTGGCGTCGGATTCGTGCTGACCGGCATCGCGACCGCGCACGCTGACGATGCCACGCGCGTCGAGCGTGGCAGCGCCGTCTTCGATGATTTGTACGCGCACCTCTCCAAGGACAAGCCTACGGCTGCAACCGCGGACTGACTTCGCGCCGGCGATCTGACAGCCCTCGTGACTGGACGTCGCATGCCTATCAATCGGAGCGTGCTTTGCATCGACTCCGCCTTTCATGCCGCGGTGCGCCACGATCCGGCGGCTCACTGGCCCCGGATGGCTTCCATTGGTGACACACGCGCGGCGCGCCGAGCCGGTATTAACGCGGCCGCCGCCGCGATTCCAACTAGCACGAACACCGCACCGAAGGCCGCGAGAACGTCATCGGCGCCAAGTCGCGAGCTGACAATATCCCGTGTCGCGCCTAACGCTGGAACGGTAAATACCACGCCGGCGATTCCGCCGACCAAGACCGGGTTCAAGCCGTCCCTGATCGACAGCAAAGCGAGGCTCAAGGGCGTCGCGCCGATAGCCGCACGAACACCGAGCTCGCGGCGGCGCGCCAGCACCTGGAACAGTGTCATCGAATAGACGCCTGCCAGCACCAACAGGACCGCCGAGGCGCCAAACACGCCTACAACGGCGGTGCGAAACCGCGGCTGCGCCGCGGACCGAGTCATCAACGTGAGCAGCGGTGTCACATCGTCGATTGCCTGAGACGGGTTCACCGCCCAGACAGCGCGCCGAATACCGCCGATAACCGCCGGGGTGGAGTTCCGCGCCCTAACGACCAACGTGACACGAGCGGTCGCCGTATTCTGCTGCAGGTACGGCACGTAGACCGTGGGGCCAACCGGGACGCCCAACCCGGCGTCCATTACATCCTCAACCACGCCGACTACCTCCAGCCATTGTGAGCCAGGGGAGCCGCGGCGAACCCGTCGGCCGATCGCGCTCTCGCCAGGCCAATGCATTTTGGCGAAAGAAGTGCTGACCACAGCGACCAAACGTGACTCGGCCCGGTCGGTCGAATCGATTCCTCGTCCGGACAGCACGCGCACGCCCAGAACGCGAAACACATTTGGCATGACGTGGCGAATCTGGGAGAACAACTGCTGGTCAGGCGGGGCAGGAACGCCGTCGATGCCGATCGCCGACTGCATCGTCTCGTTGAGCACGAACCGCGTCTGAATCGCCGAAGCATCGAGCACTCCTGGCACTGTGGCGACACCCCGGACGAGCGCGTCGGCATACTCCGCCCGTGACGGAACGGTGCTGCGCTCACGCGATAGGGCGTTCATCCGGACGACGATCACACCATCGGTGCGAAACCCGGTGCCAGCCGACATCAGGCGGACGAGGTCTCGACCGAGAAGGACCGCCACGCTGAGTAGCACCACGGTCACCATGGACTGTGCGGCGCTGAGCACGAGCTGCAGACGACGGTCGCCGCTTCTCCCCGCCCTCGCCACGCTACCTGCGATGCCGGTGGCCTGCGTTCGTGCCTCGACGACTACCGCCGGCAGCGCACCGACGAATCCGACACCAACCGCTGCCAAGAGGGTCACCAGTACAACCACGCCGTCGATCCACCGGCCTCCGAGTGGAATGAACGGCTCTGGACTGATGGAAGCGAGGACGGTCAGAACGGCTCCGCAGAGTGGTAACGCGGCCGCGAAGCTCAGGGCCCCGAGCACTGCGATCTCTCTCGCGCGCGCGGCGACGAGTGACGCGACGCGAGCCCCGAGCGCGACCCGAGTCTTGGTGAGCGTTAGGCGCGACAGCGCATCGGCCAACGTGAGATTCGCGACATTGACTATCGCGATGAGCAGCACGAGCCCGACCGCTCCCAGGAGCACGAGCATCGTCGGTCGCTGGTTGCCGAAAAGTGCTTCCCTGAGCGGCCGGATCGACACATTCGTCGCTCCGTACGCCTGGGGAACATCAGCGGCCAAATCCCGCTGTATCTCCTGGAGATTGGCACGAGCCTGATCCAACGAGTTGCCTGGCCGCAATCGAGCGTACGTCGCGATGTATCGATTGTTGACCCTGGCCTGCTGCTCCAGCGAGAGGTCGAGCGGTATCCACGCATCCCCTTCTTGGAAGAGAAGTGAGAAACGTGTGGGCATGACGCCGATCACCGATCGAGGATCGCCGTCGACCAGGAGCGTTTTTCCGAGTGCGGCACTCGGGCTGCCGAACCGCCGTCGCGCCACCGCGTCACTGATGATGATCACGCTGGTGGTCGCGACTTCCTCCTCGCGACGAAACGACCGGCCAACGGCTGGGGGCGTACCGAGCAATTCGAACAGGCCGGCCGAGACCGCCGCGCCGCCGAGCGCGTCCGGGTGGTCGGCTCCCGCGACCGACATGCTGATCGGCGAATAGCCTTCGACGCCC
>JBGTNB010000291.1:0-3057 GCA_041743285.1 Gemmatimonadaceae bacterium | reverse complement strand
ACTCGAGCCGGAATCGCGTCAGGCATCAACAACGCCGTCGCGCGCACGGCGCAGGTGCTGGCGGTCGCGGTGGTGCCGTGGATCGCTGGGCTGTCAGGTGAGGACATCCACCGGCAGGACGCGCTCGCGACTGGAGTCCCGCGCGCGATGATGGCGATGGCCGCTGTGGCTCTCGCCGGAGCGCTGCTGGCGTGGTTCACGGTCGACGACCATCCGCTCGGCTCGAGTCAGGATTGACCGACGTCGACAGATTCCCGCGGGGAGATCGATTGGCGTGCCATAGCACCTTGCAGCACCACAGTTCTCAGCCCCGCCTTGTGGGCTGACACATCCTGTCTGCACATTCACGTTTCGGTCTCTTTTCCCCCACTGCGAGTATGCGCAGCGAACGCGATCATCCGAGCCACCCTCCAGTCACACGGCCGAGCACTGCTTTCACCGCGGACCTGGTGAAGGCAGCGAGGCGTTTGGTCCGCGCACCTGGGTACGCGTGCCTAGCGATCCTTGCACTGACCGTTGGAATCGGGGTCAATGCAGGCATGGTCGGCTTCCTGGATGCACTGCTGATTCGCCTCCCGTCGTCGGTGGGGGATGCCCGCGACTTGGCCCGCCTTCACTTCAGACTCACCGATGGGAATGAATCGGTAACTGTCGCGAACACCACATATCCCACCGTCCGCGACATAGCTTCGAGCAGTGCCTACCATAGCGTGGCGGCGTATGCGACCAGACAGGTATCGATTGGCCGTGGTGCCGATGCGTATGCCGGCCGCGCAATGCTGACCTCAGCGGCGTTTTTTTCCGTGCTGCGGCCTGCGGCGGCTCTCGGCCGTCTCCCATCCGCGGAGCCTGAGGCCGACAGCAGCCCCGACCTGGCGGTAGTATCGTACGGCTTCTGGCAATCATACTTCGGGGGCCGCCGTGACATCATCGGCGCCGCATTGCCTGTCGATGGCAGGATCTACACGATCACCGCCGTAACTGCACCCGACTTCCACATCCTGAGCACGCAGCCGACAGATGTGTGGCTGCCGCTGGAGCATGCGAGCATTGCGGGCAGAGCCTCCAGCGATTGGCGCGAAGATCGAGAGAGTTTCTGGCTAGGCGTTGTTGCTCGCCGATGGTCAAACGCCACAGCCGCGGGTGCAGAACAGCGGGCCGATGCGTACCTGCAGCAGGTGCGGTCGACACTTCACAACGAAGAATTGCCCGTAGGTGTGGAGGCGCAGTCGATCGTTCCTGGTCGAGGCCCCGAGAAACCCACGGAAACGAAAGTAGCGCTCTGGCTGTCGGGAGTGTCGAGCATCGTGCTCCTGATCGCCTGTGTCAACGTTTCCAGCCTCATCCTGACGCGGATGCTGGCACGTCGTCGTGAATACTTCCTTCGAATCGCACTTGGAGCGAGCGCACGGCAACTTCGTCGCCAGATGTTCGCGGACATCGGAGTGATCCTCCTACCCGGTACGATCGGCGCTGCGGTCGCCTGCTTTGTGCTCCGCAACGCATTGGCCGCTCTTATGCGGAGCGACGTACCGATCTCACGAGAGTTTCTCGATGCACGGACAAATGCGTTCCTTCTTGCGAGCGCAGCTGTGGCGTTTGTCATCATTTGCATTGTGTCGCTATTCCAGCTGCGGAGCGTGACTCGCGAGCAAACCGTGCTATCCCGCACGGCGGAGACTCGCGCACTCTCGAGGAGCACACGCCGCGTCATTTTGGCATCGCAAGCGGGCCTGTCGTTCATATTGTTATGCGTGGCGGGATTTTTCGCCGGCAGCCTAGCGCGCTTGAACGCTCTCGATCTTGGCATCGATCTCGATCACACGCTGCAGGTGACGATCAGTCGCAGTCGCTCCGATACCAGCTTGGATATCACCGAGGTGCTCGAGCGCGCTCAGGCGACTCTCGT
This sequence comes from Gemmatimonadaceae bacterium, assembly GCA_041743285.1. GTDB lineage: Bacteria > Gemmatimonadota > Gemmatimonadetes > Gemmatimonadales > Gemmatimonadaceae > JALZIF01. The sequence goes on along the minus strand of JBGTNB010000291.1, from coordinate 1,148 downwards.
GCAGAATCCGCGCATTGCGCGCGTGGCGCTCACGGACGGATCGCCGTACAAGTCCGGGATGGGCGCCGGGCCCTGGACCGATGAACGGGGAGCGGTCGAGTTGTGGACTGGCAGAGAGAGCGCGTACAAGAGTTTTGTCGGACCAGGCTTCTTTTCTACTGTAGGAGCGACCTCGCTCCGAGGTCGCGACTTTCAGGAGACTGATCGTGATGGAGCCGAGCGGGTAGCGATTCTGAACGCTCCGCTGGCGACATACCTTTGGCCGTCGGGAACGGCGTTAGGAAAATGCATGTGGCTCGATACGACCGACTACTGCTACCGTATCGTGGGTGTGCTGGACGGTGTCTGGAAGTTGCGCGTGCTCGAGCGCGAGAAGATGGCCGTGTACCTTCCCATCGCCCAGGCTCCGGGAGCCGTCGCGAATACTATGTTCGTACGGACACGCGGGGATGCTGACGCACTGGCCGAACAGGTGCGGACCATTGTCCAATCGCTGAGTCCAGATCTTCCCGCCGTGCAGGTGCTTCCAGTCGAAACGCTCGTCGCTCCTGAGTTCCGGCCCTGGAGACTCGGTGCCACGGTCTTTGCCGCCTTCGCCGTAATCGCGCTCTTGCTTACGTTGTCAGGTGTCTACGGGATCGTCGCGTTCATAACGTCGCTCCGACTGAGAGAAATCGGAGTTCGCATGGCACTCGGCGCGGGATGGCGTCACGTTCTGGCGAGCGTGGTCGGAGAGAGTCTCGTTGCGATCATGGGCGGAATGGTGGTCGGTTCGCTCGCGGTTCTCGTCGCCGGGCACTGGCTAACGGAGGTAATGTTCGAGGCATCAGCACGTGATCTCATCGTAATACTCGAGGCTGGAGGTGTGCTGCTCCTGGTTGCCACAGCGGCTGTCGCGATTCCTGCCATCCGAGCCCTGCGAATTGATCCGATGACCGTGCTTCGATCCGATTGAGCGAGACCTGACGCTCAACGCGCTACACCTGCCCGCTTCGCCGCCTGGCTGCTACCGCACCCGCACCGTCACGGTCACCGGATCTGGAACAACGATCGGCGGCCGTCTAAACCCGGGCGGATATCCGAATCGCAGCCGCAACTCGCCAGGCTCGCTCGGCGTGAGTTCGACGTCGTGGATCTCGCCGGGGAGA
>JBGTNB010000290.1:0-5811 GCA_041743285.1 Gemmatimonadaceae bacterium | reverse complement strand
CCGTGAAGCGTGGCGATTCCGGCTTCGGCAAACGATGCCTCACGATTCTCCGGGACAGGATCGGTGAAGGTCCGCTTGAACCGCATGAGCGCCGCCCAGTCGATAGGCAGCGCGCCGGGCACGCCCTGACCCGCCATCCGGTGCTGCCAGTCCACCAGTTCTGCCGCGCCAACGAGAACTTTCTTGGGATCGCAACCGCGGAGGGCGCAGGTGCCGCCGTATGGCAGCTCGTCCACCACCGCCACGCGCCAGCCCTCCCTGCTACAGCGAACGGCGGCCGCGGTGCCGCCGGCCCCGGTGCCGATCACGACCAGATCGTAGCGTTCAGCCATGATTCAGAAGGGCGAGACGAAGCCAGCCTCCGGTCGATGCCGACGCGGAGGAGCGCTCACCGATCACGGTGACTCGATTCGCGCCGCAGGTTTCGCCGGGTCTGCCACAACGCGGGCGATGTATCCGGTCATCTGCTCGAGTCTGGCGATGATTACCGCCGGCGACGTGCGCGCCGAATCATACCGTACCTCGGCACTGGCCGAGTCGTACGACACCTTTGCCTGGTAAACGCCGGCAACTCGTTCGAGCACGATCCTCGCCGTCGCGGCACAGCTGCCGCACGTCATGCCCTTGATGGCGAGTCTCACCCGTGTCGTATCAGTGAGTGAAGCGGCCGGTGCGTAACGCTCAGCTACATGCTCCGTGACCGGCGCGACCCCGACCCCCGGCGCCTGCGGCACGCGGGAGTCCGGACAGAGCGCGACACCGGCGACCACGGCAATGATACCCAATACTGCTGTCGACATGAGCCCTTTCTCCTTGTCTTACAGTAGCCAGGCGGACCAGGTGGGAAAGGTGGCGAGAAGTACAGCCACCGCCGTCGCGACCCTCAACCCGATTTTCATTTGCTGCCGAACAATGGGGTCGGCACACACCTTCCCCGGTTCACACGACTTCTTCTCTTCGCGATGCACAAGCGCGAAGCCGACACCTAACAGTAGAGCAGTCGCGCCGAGGAGGTACGGCCGCAGCGGCTCGAACGTACTCGCGATACCTGGGCCGGAGACCCCGAGCGTCACGGCGATGAGTGGCCCGGCACAGCAGAGCGCCGAGGCGAGGGCGGTGCCGACGGCGGCGGTCGCCGCGCCGAGCGTTCGTCCGATCATCCGGCGGCTTGGAGTGCCTGGCGAATAGCGTCGACAGATGGTGCGCCGTCCATCCGACACGCCGCCGCGGCCACGCCTGCGTCCGTGCCCGTCACGTCGCACCCGTTGACCAGAACGGTCGGCGAACCGTTCTGCCTGACATGGGGTGGCGCGGCGGGATCATTCTGGTCCCATTCCTTCACCTCGATATGAGTCCCAGCACCCGCCAGCGCTTCGCGCACGTGCTCACGGGTCACCGGCACGTGGGGACATCCGTCGAAGTAGATCAACTCTATCGTTGTCATGGCACGGCCTCGAGCGCTTCGAGCAGTGGGCATTCGGCGGCGGGATGGCGCGTTCGGCACGCGTCGGAGAGGAGCGCAAGGGCCGATCGCATCCGCTCCAGCTGTGCGATCTGCGCATCGATTCGGGCGATCACCTGAGCGGCCTCCATCTCGACCGCCTCGCAGTTGGCGCCCGGCTCCACGCGGAGATCGAGCAGGTCGCGGATCTCCTCCAGGGTGAAGCCCAGCCCTCTGGCCCGTTTGATGAATCCGATCCGGTCAAGTGCGGCGGGGGAGTACTGCCGGTATCCCACTTCGGACCGGGGCGGCTCAGGCAGGAGACCTCGGCGCTCGTAGTAGCGAACCGTTTCGACGTTGACGCCTGCGCGGGCCGCCAGTCGGCCGATCGTGAGAGTGCTCATATCGTCTATCACCATAAACTCCGTACCAAGGTACGGGGCAAGAGGTCGCGGCGAAAATTGACGCCCGCGACGCTCCGCCCATCCGCTATTGTGCGCCGCCCTCGCTCGCGGTTCTTCACGTATGCAAGGCGAACGCCCGCCACTCCCGCGCATCGCGGTAAGGACCAATAGTATCCCTGCCGAAGGCGCACGACGAACGGTTATCGGAGGTTGTCAAACTCATCCGCAGCTAGCAGATTATCAGAGTATCTGCTTCACTGACATGCGGAGAAGACGAATCGTGGCAACCTCTGAGACGGGACGGGTGGGAAAGCGCGGCACGTTAGTGATCCCGGCGATATTGCGGCGGCGGTTCGGACTGAATGAAGGCTCTCTCGTCATTGCCGAGGAACGCCCCGAAGGAATTCTCATTCGTCCGGCCGTGGCAATCGCGACGGAAACGTACACGCCAGAGCGTAGGGCGGCCTTCCTGCTCGAGAACGCGGTCGACTCGGCGGATTACGCCGCCGCTCGTGAGGCTGTGCGACGCATGGGGCTCGATCCGGCCGGCATTCCGCACGGCCGAGCACCTCAGGCGCGAAAAACGAAAGGTCGCAAGACCAACCGGCGGTGACCGCTCGCGAGCGCCCTCGAGCTCACGTCGGGACGATACGTTGACGGACCGTGTATTCCTCGATGCGAACGTACTCTTCTCCGCTGCCTATCGCTCCGGGAGTGCGCTCGAGAGCCTGTGGACGAGCAGGCTGGATATCTCGCTGGTCAGTTCTCCGTACGCCATCGAGGAAGCGCGACGCAATCTGGAGCACTCCGACGCACGTGAACGACTCGAGTTATTGGTCGCGGGGCTTGAAATCGTTTCCGATGTCGCGAGCGCCAGCATTCCTCCAGAAGTCGCGCTTCCCGAGAAGGACGTACCGATCCTCGGAGCGGCAATTGCCGCAGCTGCCACACATCTCCTTACCGGCGATCGGGCCCATTTCGGCGCTTACTTCGGACGACGGATCGCCCGCGTGCTGATCCAGCGCCCTGGTGACTATCTCGCGTCGCGGAGGTAGCGCCTCGCCGTTGCAAGCAGCGCGATGCTCGTCAGGCGCCGCCACTCCGGCGACATACAGCTCCGCGATCAGGTCCCGCCACCGGCAGCAGCTCGCGCCGGAACGTGCGGCTCAGCCCTTGGGAGATTCCGGACGCGGCACCGCCCGAGTCATCTCAGATCGCTCAGCCAGGGCGCGGATGTTCGCCCGAACGACGAACGTGAGGAGCTCGCGCGCCATCTCGGGAGAGAAGACTCGACGCACGGGAATCACTCGCCTGGCGAGCGCTGCGTCGTCGAGCCGCCGGTGCGCCCGCGTCATGATGTAGGTACGGGCGTGCGGCGAGATGTGCGACAGGTCGTCGTCACCCACGATCATCACATGCATGTTATGTTCGAGACCCGTCGGCTCGAAGACGATTCGGACCGCCTCGCGGAAGCGCGGATCGCTGCCGATCATGTAGACCGGGCCATTCGCGAGTTCGCGCGTCATTTCCGACATAAGGTCCGGGCGCAGCATCACGGGAATGAATCTCTTGTCCCAACGCCGCGCGGCCTGGTGGCCCGTGGTGGCGTGCGCGGCGGTGCTCACGATCAGATCGGCGCGGACGAGCAGGCGCTGCGTCTCCGCGTCCGGATCGTCCAGCAGCGATGGCTCGACCCCGTCGGAATCGATGCCGTAGTCGTCGCGTAGCTCGTGGCAGATCTGATCCATCTGGTCGTCGTTCCCCGCCACGCAGACGGCGTGCAGGCGCAACGTCTGGAGGCAGCGGCGCACCCGCTCCGCGAACTCGACAGGCGGCACCTCCCGCGCCCGCGCCTCGAGGAGCACCTCCACCAGCCATGCAGCGAGCTGCGTCGGCAGGACGGCGGTCGCCTGCCCCGGTGCGACGTAGATGCCGGAGCGCTTCCGCATGACGACAAGCCCCTCTACTTCGAGAACTCGATAGGCGGCCAACGCTGTACGGGGCGCGACGCCGAATTCCTCGGCGATCTGGCGAGTACTCGGCAGCCGCGAGCCGGGCGGAAGCGTGCCAAGGTGCAGCCCGCTTACAATGCGCCGCCGGATTGTCGACGCGATCGCGTCGCGCCGCTCGCTCATTCATGCTCCTCGTGAGTGTCGGTACGCCGACCCGGCATCCGGTGCGAGACGCATGCCGTTCTGCTACTCCAGATTACACCAGATCAGCCATATCGCGCTATCTGGTGCAGTGAACGTACACCACGCTGGCGCGCGCTATGCATGACGAGCGAAAAGCTCGAAAACCCCTACCCGGAGAAGCGTATGTCTGAAATCGGCCTGGAACGACAGAGGGCGGCCGGAATCGATTGGAGCGCGGCCGTCAAAGCCGGTCTCGCCGGCGGTCTCATCTTTCTCATCCTCGAGATGGTGATGGTGCCGCTTTTCCTCGATGGAAGCCCGTGGGGGCCCCCGCGGATGATCGGCGCGATGGCGCTGGGACAGGGTGTGCTGCCGCCTCCCGCCACCTTCGATCTCGTCACCGTGATGGTGGCGATGATCGTGCACTTCGTGCTCTCGGTGGTATATGCGCTCGTGCTCGCCTCAGTTCTCGCGCGAGTGGGCACCGGTGCGGCGCTCGCTATCGGCGCCGGGTTCGGGCTGTTGCTGTACCTCGTCAATTTCTACGGATTCACCGCCATCTTTCCCTGGTTCGCAATGGCGCGGAACTGGGTGAGCATCTTCTCCCACATCGTGTTTGGGGTTGCGACAGCGTGGGCGTACCGGGCATTCGCCACACCCCGATCGGTTGCAACCTAGCGCCAGCGCAGACGCTCAGAGGAGTTCGACCGTTGCGATGAGACACGGAGCACGCGTGAGCCTGACGAGCGGCGCTTGCAATCCTCGGCGAGCGCGACGTACTCAGCGTCGTAGGCGGTGAGATTCTCGCGCAACTCCCACATGCGTCCCAGCAGCGGTTCGTGCGAATAGCGAGTCAGCGGAAAAAGCGCGAGGAGATCGAGGGCCTCGCTTCCCCGCGCACCGCACGGGCGGGCTCTTAACTCACCACTGTTCGTGACGGCGTCGCCAGCCGTTCTCGCAGCTCGGCGGGAGTCAGCTGTTCTGCCGACCGCTCCAGCAGCTGCCTGAGATAGTCGGACAGCGTCTGCCGGCCATCGCTGCGCGAGCGCGCAGGCGGCGGGCGCAAGCTATCCGGGACGTGACGGATCTGGATCATCTTGGACATGGGCCAGCATGCGTTGCGTGTGCTGCATATGTCAATCCCGCTCCCTCTAACGTCCTTTTCCGAGACCGTCTGGCGTTTCCACCGGCTTCGCACTAGCATGAAGGCTCATGAAGCGACTGTTCCGGACCACCACCGCCCTCTCGGCCCTGCTCGCCATCGCCCTCCAACTGCCATCGGCGGGCGCTGCGGCTGCCTGCCAAGTGCAAATGGAATCGCACATGGCGGAAATGGTTCAGTCGGCCTCGATCCTGACCGGACACGCGGACAACCGTTCCATTGCTTCACCGCCGATGCCCGAGATGACGGAATCGCAACAGGCGGAGGAACACCCGCCTTGCGGTGACGACGCCGATCGCGATGCCTGTGTCGAGATGGCGGCATGCCAGGGCAACCTGACAATCCTGTCCCATCCGAGTGCCGCCACCGGCCACCGCGCGCCAACCCAGGTAGCGGTTCGCGCCGTGGCCGGTCCGCTCTCGCTCGTCCTTCCCCCCGAGCCGCCTCCTCCCCGGCTGTAGTCCAGTCCACAATCGCATCGCTGGTGGACCGCCGCGCGCCTCCGATCTGGAGCGGGCGAGCGGAATGGTTGTCTGCGCCTGACTCGGGCGCAGCCTCGCAACCACTCTGGACCGAACCGAGGAATCATGTTCTCAGCATATCTAACGGCTGCGCGTTCACGTGACGCGCGACCAGGGCTGTGGCCGAAGGAATCGGCACGCCACGCAC
>JBGTNB010000289.1:0-8050 GCA_041743285.1 Gemmatimonadaceae bacterium | reverse complement strand
TTCACGTACAGCCCGCGAATGGTATCGGGTGTGGAAACGAGGGGCGCCCCATGGCGGACCAGCGAGTCCGCGGGAACCACGTCGGCGGGTCCCGTGCACGCCGGCGCTACCGGAGAAGACTGCCGTGTGCTGTCAGGCGCGGCCTGCGCGGAGAGCACGGAGGCGAGGCAGAGAGAGGCAAGGAGGAAGAGAGCATGCAGTGAGGGCATCGCGAATCGGGGATCGGGAATCGGGAATCGGGAATTGGGAAATGGAGGGAAGGAAATAGGAAATAGGAATTGGGAAATAGGGGTCGTGTGCGTCGATTGAAAGCGAACGGCGGTAGGAATAGGGTCTGACGAAACGCATCGAGGTTCACTCAGCAGCGAGATCTCGGTCGCCGCGTCCAGCAAATCGACGCACACCTTCCCTCTTTCCCAATTCCTATTTCCTATTTCCTATTTCCTTCCGTTTCCCGTTTCCCGTTTCCCGTTTCCCGATTCCCCATTCCGATCCCCATTCCCGCCTCACAGCTCCCGCACTTCCTTCGCCGCCTCCAACAGGTAACCCAGGTCCCGCGACAACGCTCGCGCCTCCTGAGTGGCACTGCTCACGTCGTTCAGGGCGGCGCGCACGCCTGACGAGCGAAGCTTCAGAAGATCGAGCTTGAGATTCTCGAGGGTCATCGTCACGCTTTCCGCCTGTCGAGCGACAGTTTCCCGCCGTTCCAACAGCTCGCCGATCGTCGTTCGCTGGCGCTGGAGCAAGGCCAGGCGCCGATCGTGGTCCGGAGCGGTATCGGACTCCTGCTCTACCCTGGCAATGCGATCGTCGAGACTCACGAGCAGCCCGGGCGAGCAATCGGTGTCGAGCCGGTGCAGCACCGCGGCAAGCGAGCCTGCACGCGCTACCAGCGCGTCGACCGTTGGCATTATCTCGGGCAGCAGAGCGCGATCTTCGGCTGGCAGCGCGGCGATGATCGTGGCGATCGAGATGCGGTGCTCGATGGCGCGCCTGACGGCAACGCCGTGCGGGCCGGCGAGCAGTTCCGGACTGAGCGCCGTACCCCCCTCATCGGTCGGCGTGCCTGACGCGAGCCGGTCGTCCGCCCTGTCGTTCGCCGGCTTTCGGCCGAATATCTGACGCGCCGATATGCCATCCGCCCACAGCGCGCCCCATTGTCGCGCGACGCCAACTCCCATTCCCAGGGTTGGAAACAGAAACCAGGGGAAAAAGGGCGTAGTGACGATGTTGATCACCAATAGAAATCCGGAGGTGGCTCCGTAGCCAACCAGATTGCGACGGAAGATTCGTACGCGATCTTCAACCCGTCGGGACTCCGGGTCGGAACCTTGCGATGTTGGCCGCCCTTGAGCGGTACCTAGCGGTGGGCGCTCCTGATGGGCCGCGCGATCGCTTTGGGCTCGCCAAAGATCGACACCGGTCAACCGTTCCTGGTGGCCTGGCAGCGCTCGCGGCGGGATCGATCGCGTTGGTGAGTGTTGCGGCGATCCCCGTTGCGGCGGCACCGGCCGCGCGACCTGCCATTCCGCGGGCGCGATCGCCCTTGGCGCATCGATCGCGATGAGCGCATCACGGAACGCTCGTGCATCCGGCCATCGGTCATCGGGGCGCTTGGCCAGCGCACGCTCGATTGCCGCCGTCAGCGCCCGCGGCAGGCCAGGCCTTCGCTCGTCGAGCGGGCGCGGCCGCTCCGAGACATGCTTCATCAGCATCGCCGGCGTATTGCTCGCGACGAACGGCGGCTCGCCAACCAGCATCTGATACGCCACGACACCCAACGAGTAGATGTCGCTACGTCCGTCCAGCTCCCGCTCACCCATCGCCTGCTCGGGACTCATGTAGGTCGGCGTTCCCATCGCCGTCCCCGTCACCGTCAGGCGGGAGTCGGTTTCCGCCGCTCGAGCGATACCGAAGTCGGTGACCATCGGCCGGCCGCTCTCCACATCCAGCAGAATGTTGTCCGGCTTGATATCGCGGTGTATCACTCCTCGCGAGTGCGCGTACGCCAGCGCATCGGCGATGCTCCGCAGAATCGCGCGAGCTTCGTCAGGCTGCATCGGGCCGAGTCGGGCGAGCCGCGCGCCGAGCGGCTCGCCGACAATGAGCGCCATGACGAAATAGACCAGACCACCGCGCTCATCGACAGAATAGATAGGCACGATGTGCGGATGACTCAGCCGTGCCGCCATTTCGGCTTCGCGCTGAAAGCGTGCACGGACATCGGCGCGAAAGGCCAGGTCCGGCGGCAGCACCTTGATCGCGACCTCACGACGGAGGCGAAGATCAGTGGCCCGGTACACGACGGACATCCCGCCGCGGCCAATCTCCTCCTCGACGTCGTACTGGTCCCCGATGGCGACGATTACGCGATCGCGCATCAGGTCGGTCATGTGGCGCTACCCCTTTCGCGCCGCACGCGGCGTCGCGAGCACGTTCCCGATCTCATCCGCCGCGTACACGGCCGCATCCACCTCCTCGGCAAGCGAACGCGCGCGCTCGGTGAGGGTGGTGATCTGATCCATCGCGCCGGCAATGTTGCCGGCCCGCAGACGGAGAACGTCGAGCCGCATGTTCCCGAGCGCCAGCACGCAGCTGTCGAGCTTTCCGACAGCTTCGCTGAGACGCCGGTCCTGGGTCGACAGCGCGCGGCGCTGGCGCTTGAGCAGCGCCAGCCGCCGCACACGCTCCTCGCTTGCCTGACGATCCAGCGGGTTTGCCTGCGCCTCCAGCCGCCCGATCTGAGATTCGACCTCCTCGAGTGCCTGCGTGCTGCTGGTGCGATCCATCTCGGTCACCGCCTGCGCCAGCGTGCGCACGCGATCGGCCAGCGCCTGCGCGCTCGGACCGATCCCGCTAACGTGCTGGCGTTCGTGCTTGGGTAGCGCATCGATCATTCGCAGAATCTCATCCCGATCGCGCTCGGCCTGCCTGACGAGATTGGCTCGGCTTCCGAAACGCGCCATGTCGATCGGGGGAGAGAGCTGCCGCGACGGATCGAGCCTGCCGCCAGGCCGTGTATGTTGAGCAGCCACGCGAGGCCGGCGCACCGGCTGGTGATTCCGGTCGAAGATGGTCCGGACGTCGTCCACCGTTTCCTGTGCCACGTCGAGCAGACGCCGGTCGCGCGGCTGCTTGAATACGTCGCGCCAGTCGTAGCCGGATGTCCACAGCTTGGCATAGTTCGCCGCTATGAACATGCTCCAGACAACCGTGAAGAACAGGAAGTCCACGTCGGCGATGATCGCGGCGAGCACGATTACGACGTTTACGGCGGCATAGGTGGCGAACTTCCTCCGGAACTTGGAAACCGGATCGGATTCCCACCGGGCAATTTCCTCCGCGCTAGGCTCGTAGATCTCGTCGCCCGACGCGGTGCGGCGAACCGCACCATAACGCGGCCCGCCGGCCCCGGCGTAACCCAGCGACCCTGACGTGCCAGCCCGGTTCGCGTAGGCGCCCCCGACGCCTTCCGACGAGTAGCCGCCGCCCGGAGCCGGCTGCCCATACAAAGGCACCGGAGTGTCCGCCGCGAACCCGTTACCGCCCCCACCGGAGTGTCGTGGCATCGCCGGCGCGGCGGATTCTCCATCGAGAACCATCAGGAGCGTGTTGGCACTCGGAAAGCGGCGCTCCGGCTCCTTCGCCAACAGCGTCATGATGGTAGCCGCAAGGTCCGGCGGAACGTCGGCACGCTGATCGATCGGAACGGGCTGCTCAGACAGATGTTTCATCAACATGGCCGGGGTATTCCCCGCTACGAACGGCGGCTCGCCGGCGAGCATCTGATAGGCAACCACGCCGAGCGCGTACAGATCGCTCCGCCCATCAATCACCTTGTCGCCAACGGCCTGCTCCGGACTCATGTAGGTGGGAGTGCCTATCGCCATCCCGGTCGCCGTCAAACGCGAGTCACCGCTCTCCTGCATGGCCCGCGCAATGCCGAAATCGGTTACCATCGCCCGCCCCGTTTCACCATCGAGGAGAATGTTGTCGGGCTTGATGTCGCGATGCACCACGCCTCGTCCGTGTGCGTAGGCGAGCGCATCGGTCACTTCTCTCATTACACGCCGCGTCTGATCGACACCGAGACGCCCACGCTCGTTCAGCTCCCGGGCGAGAGTAGAACCATCGATACATGCCATTACGAAATAGACGAGGCCGTCGCTCTCGTCGACACTGTAGATCGGAACGATGTTCGGATGATTCAGCTGCGCCGCCGTCTCCGCCTCCCGCAGGAATCGCGTTTTGATCTCGGAGCGGTACGAGAATTCCGGCGGAAGGACCTTGACGGCGACGATTCGCTTCAGCCGTTTGTCCTTGCAGCGATAAACGATGCCCATGCCTCCACGCCCGATCTCGCGATCGAGCTCATAGCTCGCGCTGAGAGCCCGCTCGACGAGCGGCTGAAGTTCCTTGTCCGGCGGATGTGCGGGAGATTCAGGCACGCGTGTTCCTTGCAGGAACGGGATGGAAGTTCACAAGTGTATATCCCCAGCGCCCATATGAAAAGGATAGGTGCCGGGGTGGCAGGACCCATACGTCAGGAAGGCGTAAGCAGTTACGATTCCCCGCCGCGCTGGCGGTATTAGAGGTGGCCGGAACGTGAGGTACGACGCTTCTGTTCCACTCATACGCCTTGACTGGCCCAGACCGTGCTTCGGTCTCTTTGAACCCTTGATTCTTTCAAATGGCTACTCGACAGACACTTCCCGTACTTCCGCTGCGTGGCACGGTGATCTTCCCCGGGCATACCGCACCCATCGCAGCCGGACGTCCGGGGACGCTACGTGCGATCGAGGCTGCGCTGCGCGGAGACCGCACGGTGTTCGCGGTGGCACAGCGAGACAATGCGGACGAACCGACGCCCGAAATTCTCTATTCGATGGGCGTAGTTGCAAAGATACAGCAGGTGCAACGGGGACTCGGCGGTATCCAGCTCCTGCTTGCCGGCGACGAACGGGCAACCGCGCTCCAGTACACCACCACTGACAACTATCTCTCGGCCGTGATCATGCCGGTCGAGGAGATGGGGCCCGTGCAGGAGAACGACGCCGCGTTCGAGGCGCTGCATCGCGAGCTCCGCGAGCGAGCCGCGGAGCTAGGCGAGCGGCGTGGGCTGCCCGAAGAGGTCGTCGCCCAGGTACTTGATGCCGTAACCGAGCCGGGACGGTTCGCCGACCTGGTCGCCGGTTACATCGAGCTGACGGTTCCTGAGAAGCAGGGGTTGCTCGAGACACTCAGCGTGGAAGAGCGGCTGCGTCGCGTGCTCGTGCACGTGCAGCGGCAGGTTGGAATGCTCGAGGCTCAGGAGGAGATCAAGAGCCAGGTGCAGGAAGAGCTTGGCCAGCGCCAGCGCGAGATGTACCTGCGCGAGCAGCTGAAGGCCATCCAGAAGGAGTTAGGCGATGACGATCAGTCTCGTGAGATCGAGGATCTGCGTGAGAAGCTGATCAAGCTGGAACTTCCGAAGGTGGCGCGGCAGGAAGTCGAGCGTGAGCTCGGCCGTTTGGAGCGCGCTGGGCGGGAGTCGATGGAGGCGCAGGTGATCCGTACCTACCTCGAGTGGATCGCCGAGCTGCCGTGGAGCACGCGAAGCGACGACAATCTGGACCTCAACCACGCGAAGACGGTGCTGGATGAGGACCATTACGGGCTGCCTGACGTGAAGGACCGGATTCTCGAATTCCTGGCCGTGCGCCAGCTCCGAGCCAAGGAGCTGTCGACGGAGGTCGAGACGACTGGTCAGGTGCGGGCGGCCAGACTCAGGGTCGAGGCCGACGATGCGAACCCGGCGCTCAAGCCAGAAGACGACGCAGACCGCCAGATAACCGACAGCAAGGAGGCGAAGGCTCGGGCGATGGCCAAGGGGCCGATTCTGCTGTTCATCGGGCCTCCTGGCGTGGGCAAGACGTCGGTCGCAAAGTCGATCGCCCGGTCGCTCGGACGCGAGTACGTGCGTGTCGCGTTAGGCGGAGCGCGCGACGAAGCGGACATTCGCGGGCACCGGCGCACGTACGTCGGCGCAATGCCGGGGCGCATCGTTCAGGGCATGAAGCAGGCTGGCACCAAGAATCCCGTCTTTCTGCTCGACGAGGTGGACAAGCTCGGAGTCTCGTTCCAGGGGGATCCGGCGAGCGCGCTGCTCGAAGTGCTGGATCCGGCTCAGAATGACACTTTCACCGATCACTACCTCAACATTCCGTTCGATCTCAGCGAAGTGCTGTTCATCGCCACCGGCAACTTTCTCCAGAATATTCCGGGGCCGCTGCTCGACCGTATGGAGGTGGTGGAGTTCAGCGGCTACACCGAGCGGGAAAAGGCCGAGATCGCGAAGCGCTATCTGATTCCACGGCAGCTCGAGGACTCGGGACTGGGATCGCGCGCGGTGACTTTCACCGACGATGCGGTGATGGCGGTCGTGTCGAATTACACCCGGGAAAGCGGCGTAAGGCAGCTCGAAAGGCAGATCGGCGCGGTGACGCGCAAGGTCGCGCGGCGAATCGCCGCCAGTGAGGATGGAGCGCCGCCCAACGGCGTGGTCACCGCCGAGCTGGTGCGCGAACTGCTCAAGCGGCCCAAGGTCCGGCCGGAGCGCGCTGCGGAGGAGAACACGGTGGGAGTGGCGACCGGCATGTACTACACGCCAGCCGGCGGCGACATCATGTTCGTCGAGTCGGCGATCAGGCGACTTTACGTCGCCCGGCCCGAGCCCAACGAGGTTGCAACTACCCAGGTGAGCGGGTGGGGCAACGTATCGCTCATTCTCACCGGGCAGCTCGGCGATGTGATGAAGGAATCGGCGCGAGCGGCGTTGACTTACGCGGCAACGCACGCCTCGACGCTGAACATTCCCGAGGACCGGCTCGGCTCGATCGAAGTGCACGTGCACGTGCCGGCGGGAGCGATTCCCAAGGACGGCCCGTCGGCAGGTGTAACGATGGCAACGGCGCTGGTGAGCGCCATGAGCGGGCGGCCCGTTCGCAAGGACGTTGCGATGACCGGCGAGATAACGCTGCGTGGCCGCGGACTGCCGATCGGAGGACTCAAGGAAAAGGTGTTAGGCGCTCTGCGCGCTGGGATGAAGGTGATCGTGTTGCCCAAGGACAACGAAGGCGATCTGGAGGACATCCCGGAGGATGCGCGGGGGGCAATGGAGTTCCACTGCGTGGAAACTCTCGACGAAGTGTTCGACATTGCTCTCATGCCCGCGGTGAAGCCGGTGAGCACGCCCAAGACGGAGATGGAGGAGGCGGAGGAGGCAGCCGCTATGGAAGAAGAGGTTGCGGCAAGGTAGCAGTCGAGACATCTGGAGAGATACTGGGACAGGGGATGTGGCGATGCGGCGCTCCTTTGCCGCTTCGACTGATGCTTCGGCCGCTGGCAGGCCGGTGACGGAGATGCTACCGTATGTCATCTGCCGCTCCTTCTTCCCGTCTAAATGCTGTTTTTCACCTCCTCGTCACGCGAGTTCTCTCGACTCGTTCGCTTCGCTGCCTGGGCGCATGTCATCAGTCCGCTTCTCATTGGCTGCTCCAGCGATCAGAGCGCCAAGGCGCCGCCTCCCGCCACGGTCGCCAACGCGCCGCTGGAGTCGGAGCTTGCAACCATCACGCTCACCGAACAGGCGGAGCAGCGTCTGGGCATCGAAGTCGCTGCCGCAGAGCGCCGGCGTGTGCCGCGAGTGCGAACGTACGGCGCACAGGTCATGGTCCCTCCCGGACGAGCCATCGTCGTGTCATCACCGGTTGCCGGTACACTGCTGGCCCCATCGTCAGGCGTTGTGCCCACTCCCGGTTCTCAAGTCAGCGCCGGCGACGAAGTACTGCGGCTGGTTGCCCTCCCACCGGAAAGCGATCTGGTCCGTGGCGAAGAAGACGTGACAGTGGCGGAGGTGCGGTTGCGGACCGCGACGGCGCAAGCGCAACGATATGCAGCACTTTACAAGGAGCGGGCGGTCACCGAGCAGGAGTACGAGAACGTTCAAGCCGAGCTGGCCGGTGCCGAGGCGGGGCTGCAAGCGGCGCGCGCACGCGCCGGCGTCAGGAGT
>JBGTNB010000288.1:0-2564 GCA_041743285.1 Gemmatimonadaceae bacterium | reverse complement strand
ACCGCGCTCGTCGGATCGAGCGGATCGGGTAAGAGTACGATGATCAGCCTGATCATGGCGTTCAATCGCCCGACATCCGGCCGCGTCCTGGCCGATGGGCGTGACTTGGCGACGCTGCGTCTCCGGGACTACCGCGCGCATCTGGGCGTCGTAATGCAGGACAACTTTCTGTTCGACGGGACGATCCGCGAAAACATCGCCTTCGCCAGTCCGGCGGCCTCTGATGAGGAGGTGCGCGCCGCCGGAAGCGTGGCCCACTGCGACGAGTTCGTCGACCGGTTCGAGCTCGGCTACGACACGATCGTCGGCGAGCGGGGCGTCAAGTTGTCAGGCGGGCAGCGCCAACGGGTGGCGATCGCCCGGGCCATCCTCGCCGACCCGCGTATTCTTCTGCTCGATGAAGCCACGTCGAGCCTCGACAGCGAGAGCGAGGCGATGATACGCGACGGACTTCGCTCGCTGCGGCACGGCCGGACGACCTTCGTGATCGCCCACCGCCTATCGACGATCGAGAGCGCCGACCAGATCCTCGTGCTCGAGGACGGAGAGATCGTCGAGCGGGGGACGCACGACGAGCTGGTGGACCGCGGCGGCCGTTACCGGCAGCTCTACGACAGGCAGTACGGCGTCGAGCGCGACCGGTTCGTCAACCCGGGTGAGGACTACTCGCCCACGGAGCCCGACCCTCGCGCCGAGCTGGATGGCGTTGCCCGCACCGGAGGGGCTTTGTGATCGGCGGGCGATGAGGCAGGTCCCATCCAGTCAAGATCATCACATAACGATTCGGGGCCGACGTTCGCTGCGAAGAACCGGAGGTGACCCAGCGTCGCCGAAAGGTGGCCCTTACGGCCTGACTCCGCGAAGAGCCGCCGATGCCGCCTCGGCGATCCGGCTCTGGAAAGCGAAGATGCTGTCAGCCGACCCCTCGTAAACGCCAGCCCAGGCCGTCGAGTCGGTGCGCACGCTTACAATGCGCACGCTTGCCCGGAAACGGTCACGCTCGCGCCGCACCGTTCCATCTACAACCAGCGCGGTGGCCTGTGGAATGGCAACGTTGGGCACGGCAGGCGTGTCGGCCGTCGCCGTCGCACCTGCCCCGGCGGTAACGCGAAAGCCCTGCACCTGGCTCAGCCGCGCGGTCAACTCCGCGGTGAGTCCGGTCGCCACAGCGGCCAAGCTCCCATCGGTTCCTATCGCGCGAATTGGCTGCACCGCCAACGACGTGGCGGCGGATGGCGGCGCGACGGTGGCGGCGGGAATGACCGGAGCCTCGGGCTCGCCTCCGCCCAGCCCCCAGGCCACCGCGGCGATCATCAAGAGAGCGAGTGCCGCGTGCGGTATGTACTTTCGCCACTCTCGACGCATGCGGTCCGTTGCCGCGCTGAATGCTCCGCTCGTAACATCGATCGAGTCGAGCGCGCGCACGATTTCCGCCGCGGTTCTCGGTCGCTGCGCCGGCTCCTTCTCCAGGCAGGATTCGATGAGCGCAACCAGCGGGCCGGGCACGTCGTACCGCCGAGCGCGAATCGGCTTCGGCCGTTCGGTCAGGTGGGCCGAGAGCACCGCCTGCGCCGAGCGCCCGTGAAAGGGCGGCGCCCCGGCCAGCATTTCGTAGGCGACAATTCCTAACGAATACAGATCGGCCCGGTGGTCGAGATGCGGATCGGCGGCCGCCTGCTCGGGGGCCATGTAAGCCGGCGTGCCCAGCGAAATTCCTACGCCGGTCATCGTACTGCCCTGGGGCTGCTCGCCGCCGCGACGCGAATCGGAGACTGCCTTGGCGACGCCGAAATCGGTCACGCTCGCCGCG
This sequence comes from Gemmatimonadaceae bacterium, assembly GCA_041743285.1. Lineage (GTDB taxonomy): Bacteria > Gemmatimonadota > Gemmatimonadetes > Gemmatimonadales > Gemmatimonadaceae > JALZIF01. Next base: position 754 of record JBGTNB010000288.1, on the reverse strand, counting down.
CCGCCGCTTAGGAGGATGTTGTCAGGCTTGATGTCGCGGTGGATGATCCGGTGCTCGTGCGCTATCGCCAGCCCGCGCGCCACGTCACGCATGATCGATATCGTTTCCCGGATCGACAGCGGACCCCGTTCCATCCGTGCCCGAAGCGACTCTCCCCGCACGAACGGCATGACGAAAAACGGAATGCTGTCGACGGCACCCGCGCTCAACACGGGCACGATGTTGGGATGCTGAAGACCGGCCGAGACCATGATCTCCCGTCGGAATCGCTCGGCGGAGACCGCCGCCGCCAGCGACGTCCGCAGCACTTTCACTACGACGTCACGGTCGAGCCCGGAGTCTCGAGCCAGGAAAACCCGCGACATGCCCCCGCCTCCCAGCTCCTGGGAAACCGAGTAGTTGGCGCCTAGCTCGGCGCGAAGACGCTCCGCGAGATCGGGCATGCGGTCAGAGCTTTCGCTGGAGATCGTCATGCCCGCGTAGGCGGGGATCCAGCCTCGCTTGATTTCCGCATCTGGAGTCCCGCTCTAGCGGGGATGACGAAGGAAGTCGCAATCCGGGGCATGCGGTACGTTGTCAGCCCGCGCACGCGGCGGCAACGCCTCGAAAAGAGTTTACGGACGAGTCCGCCGTGCACCGGGCACATCCCTTGCCTTGAAATGGTCACGCCTCGGATCGTGCGCGTTGGCACGCCTGGCGCAAACGATATCCCACAGGACTGGAGGATCGAACCATGGCGGACTACGACAAGAAG
>JBGTNB010000287.1:0-2503 GCA_041743285.1 Gemmatimonadaceae bacterium | reverse complement strand
CTCGTGCTCGGTGATCGTCATGTCGACCATCGGCGCGCCCGCATCGGTGGCGTGGATGGTGACGTGGCCATCGCCGCGCTCCCACTTCATGTCGATGTCCTGCATGTAGTGCGGCAGGTGCCAGCGCTCGATCGCGTGCTCCCGCGATTCGCGGGTCGTCGTGCCGAGCTTGAAGGGATAGAACGCCGACCGCGGCATCGGTTGCCCCGGCTGGATGAGCGGCGATACGAGAATCGAGAGAATGAGCTCGCCGTACTCGCCGACCGGGCTGTTGTGAAAGTCGAACGCCATCACGGAAAGCACGCTGGAGCCGTGGTGCGGCTCGATAGGCTGAAGGTCGGGAGGGAGCAGCGCCCGGGCATTCTCGGTCGGGAACTCGAAGAACCCGCCGATTGAATCGCGGAAGTGGTACTGCACCATGCCGTTCACGTCGTTGACATTCATAGAATCGCCTCTTCTCGGAGAATGCGGACGAGGGTTGATACCGCCTCGTCGAGCTGGTCGGTGGTGTGTGAGGCAGAGATCGAGATGCGGAAGCGGGAGCGGTGCTTGGCGACCGCGGGATACATGATAGGCTGCAGGTACAATCCGGCCTGTTGCAGCCTGGTGGCGATGTGCATGATCCGGCGGTCGTTGCGGACCATGATCGGCACCACCTGCGAGGTCGATTCGCCTACATCGACTCCGTAGTTGCCGAGCTGTTCGCGCATGTAGCTGACGTTCTCCCACAGCCTGGTGCGTAGCTGCGGCTCGGCCTGGGCGATTCTGAGCGCCTCGAGCACGCCGGCGGCGACAACCGGGGATAGCGAGCAGGAAAAGAAGCGCGACCGGGCGAATCCGAGCAGGTAGTTGTACAACTGCTTGGAGCCGGCGATGTAGCCGCCCTGACCGCCTAACGCCTTGCTGAACGTGCCGACGTGGATGTCCACCTCGTCTTCCAGCCCGAAGTGCTCCACCACGCCGCGGCCGTTCGCGCCGTAGACGAACGCGGAGTGCGCCTCGTCGACGAGCAGGCGCGCGCCGTACTTCTTGGTGATCTCGACGATCTCGGGAAGCCGGCAGACATCGCCGTCCATCGAGTAGACCCCCTCGACCGCAACCAGGCGCTTGCCGCTGGTGCCCTTGAGCTTCTTCTCCAGATCCTCAGGCTTGTTATGCCTGAAGAAGCGCACGTTGGCCTTGGAGAGAATGGCGCCATCGACGATGCTGGCGTGCGAGTTCTGATCCGCGATGATGAGATCGCCGGGACGCATCAGTCCCTGGATCAGCCCGAGGTTGGTGCTGTAGCCGGTCGGGAAAACGAGCGCCGCCTCCTTCTTCTTGAATTCGGCCAGCGCGCGCTCCAGCTCGACGTGGATGTCCATCGTGCCGCTGAGGATGGGCGAGCCCGCCGCGCCCAGCCCGTACTGATCGAGCGCGCGCTTGGCGGCGGCGATCACTTCGGGACGGTAGGAGAGACCGAGATAATTGTAGGAGGAGAGATTCAGGAGCTTGACCTGCTCCTGCGAGAACTGCTCTTCCACATCGATCCGCGTCCCGGCGGGCGTAGTCATCGGCTGCGCGAATAGGTAGTATCCCTCGCGACGTGCGGCCGAGTACCACTGGTTGTACGGATCGAGAATGGCGAAGATGTCGTCGCCAGACGAGTAGTAGAAGTTGCTGTGATCGTAGTCGGAGACGTTAGTCAGGACGCGTTCTTCGACTCGTGCCGTCATATAGTGCCCTCCACGTGATGACCGACCGCCCCCCCCCTGCCAGCATTCAAGCCGAAAGCGGCTCGGCCATGCCGGCCCGCGCCAATTCGCCCGTTCGCGCGGTGCGGAGTCTGACGTTCATTCTGATATACAGCCTGTACGTGCTGCTGGTGATCGGAGCAGGCCAGCGGTTGTTCATCTGGCCGCTCGTCAAGCTCTTCCCGCACCGCCGCCGGGCGATCATGCGCGCCTGGCTGCAGTTCAATGCCCGCGCGACGTTCGCGCTCGCGCGCGGCATCGGCGGCCTTCGCCTGACGATACTCGGCAAGATTCCGCCGGAGCCCGTCGTAGTGGTGATGAATCATCAGTCCGTGCTCGATATCCCGTTAGGCGTGCTGCTCACTACCGGCCCCTATCCCATCATCCCCACCCGCGACCGCTACGCCAGGCGGATCCCCGGCATCTCGCCGCTGGCCCGCATGGCCCGCTTTCCATTCCTGTCACAAGGCCGCACCGCCACGCGCGAGGAGCTCCTCGCGCTGCGCGATGCGGCCGATCAGGTTGCCGAGGGCCACAATTCCCTGCTCATCTACCCCGAAGGGCACCGAACGCATCACGGGGAGATCGCCCCGTTCATGAAGTCCGGCCTGTCGCTCATTCTGCCTCGGGCCAAACGCCCGGTATATTGCATCGTCGCCGACGGCATGTGGAGTGCCCGTACGTTCGGCGATGCAGCCTTTCGCTTTGCCGGCCTTCGTGTGACCGCGGCAGTGCTTGGGCCATTCGAGCCGCCGGAACGAGGCGAAACC